>NZ_JACBXC010000084.1 GCF_013870535.1 Streptomyces phytophilus
GAGGCCCCCCGGGCCGAGGCCGCGAGCCCCGCTGCCGGTAGTGCCGCGGGCCCCGCTGCCGACAGCACCGGAACGGAGGGCTGACCCATGCTCATCCCTCGTAGGGTCAAGCACCGCAAGCAGCACCACCCGAAGCGGCGCGGTCTCGCCAAGGGCGGCACCGAGCTGGCGTTCGGCGACTACGGTATCCAGGCCGCGACGGCCGCGTACGTCACCAACCGGCAGATCGAGGCCGCGCGTATCGCCATGACGCGGCACATCAAGCGTGGCGGCAAGGTGTGGATCAACATCTACCCGGACCGCCCGCTGACCAAGAAGCCCGCCGAGACTCGCATGGGCTCCGGCAAGGGCTCGCCGGAGTGGTGGATCGCGAACGTCAAGCCCGGACGCGTGATGTTCGAGCTGTCGTACCCGAACGAGAAGATCGCTCGTGAGGCGCTGACCCGCGCGGCTCACAAGCTTCCGATGAAGTGCCGGATCGTCCGGCGCGAGGGTGGTGAGTCGTGATGGCCGCCGGTACCAAGGCGACCGAGCTGCGCCAGCTCTCCAACGATGACCTCGTGGAGAAGCTGCGCGAGGCCAAGGAGGAGCTGTTCAACCTCCGCTTCCAGGCGGCGACCGGACAGCTTGAGAACCACGGCCGGCTGAGGGCCGTCCGCAAGGACATCGCCCGGATCTACACCCTGATGCGCGAGCGCGAGCTCGGCATCGACACGGTGGAGAGCGCCGATACGGTGGAGAGCGCCTGATGAGCGAGACGAATGTGACCGAAGAAGAGACCCAGACCGCGCGCGGCTTCCGCAAGACCCGCGAGGGCCTCGTCGTCAGCGACAAGATGGACAAGACCGTCGTCGTCGCCGTCGAGGACCGCGTCAAGCACGCGCTGTACGGCAAGGTCATCCGCCGTACGAACAAGCTCAAGGCGCACGACGAGCAGAACAGCTGCGGCGTCGGCGACCGTGTCCTCCTCATGGAGACCCGGCCGCTGTCGGCGACCAAGCGCTGGCGCGTCGTCGAGATCCTAGAGAAGGCCAAGTAAGTATTCCTGGGGGGAGCCCCCAGGACGGTTCCGCCAGGCTCGGCGGGTCCCCGTGTACACAGGGCCCGCCGGGAACCGGCAGACGATCAGGAGATAGACGTGATCCAGCAGGAGTCGCGACTCAAAGTCGCCGACAACACGGGTGCGAAGGAGATTCTTTGCATCCGTGTGCTCGGCGGATCGGGCCGCCGCTACGCGGGTATCGGTGACGTGGTCGTCGCCACCGTCAAGGATGCGATCCCCGGTGGCAACGTGAAGAAGGGCGACGTCGTCAAGGCGGTCGTCGTGCGCACCGTCAAGGAGCGCCGCCGGCCGGACGGTTCGTACATCCGCTTCGACGAGAACGCCGCCGTCATCCTCAAGGCGGACGGCGACCCCCGCGGCACCCGTATCTTCGGCCCGGTCGGCCGTGAGCTGCGCGAGAAGAGGTTCATGAAGATCATCTCGCTCGCGCCGGAGGTGCTGTAGCACATGAAGATCAAGAAGGGCGACCTGGTTCAGGTCATCACCGGCAAGGACAGGGGCAAGCAGGGCAAGGTCATCGCGGCCTTCCCGCGCGAGGACCGCGTCCTGGTCGAGGGTGTCAACCGGGTCAAGAAGCACACCAAGGCCGGCCAGACGGCCCGCGGGTCCAAGACCGGCGGGATCATCACGACCGAGGCCCCGATTCACGTCAGCAACGTTCAGCTGGTGGTGGAGAAGGACGGCCAGAAGGTCGTGACCCGGGTCGGCTACCGCTTCGACGACGAGGGCAACAAGTTCCGCGTTGCCAAGCGGACGGGTGAGGACATCTGATGACTGCCACCACCACCGTCCCGCGCCTCAAGCAGCGCTACCGGGACGAGATCCAGGCCAAGCTGAAGGACGAGTTCTCGTACGAGAACGTCATGCAGATCCCCGGCCTGACCAAGATCGTGGTCAACATGGGTGTGGGCGACGCCGCCCGCGACTCCAAGCTGATCGAGGGCGCCATCAAGGACCTCGCCACGATCACCGGCCAGAAGCCGTCCGTGACCAAGGCCAGGAAGTCCATCGCGCAGTTCAAGCTGCGTGAGGGCATGCCGATCGGCGCCCACGTCACGCTCCGCGGCGACCGGATGTGGGAGTTCCTCGACCGGCTGCTGTCGCTCGCGCTGCCGCGCATCCGCGACTTCCGCGGCCTGTCGCCGAAGCAGTTCGACGGCCGGGGCAACTACACCTTCGGTCTCACGGAGCAGGTCATGTTCCACGAGATCGACCCTGACAAGATCGACCGGGTCCGGGGCATGGACATCACCGTGGTCACCACGGCGAGCAACGACGACGAGGGCCGCGCCCTGCTTCGTCTCCTCGGCTTCCCGTTCAAGGAGGCATGAGCCGTGGCAAAGAAGGCCCTGATCGCGAAGGCCGGCCGTAAGCCGAAGTTCAAGGTGCGCGGTTACACGCGCTGCCAGCGCTGCGGCCGTCCGCACTCCGTGTACCGCAAGTTCGGCCTGTGCCGCGTGTGCCTGCGTGAGATGGCGCACCGGGGCGAGCTGCCGGGCGTGACCAAGAGCTCCTGGTGATCCGCCGGATCACCGGGACGCTTTGACCGACTACTACGCCGTAGGTCCCCGCACCACACCCGTCCTCGTACCGAGGGAGAGGGACGGTGCAGACAGGAAACCGCGGCGAGAGAGGCCGAAGGCCATCACATGACCATGACCGATCCGATCGCAGACATGCTGACCCGTCTGCGGAACGCGAACTCGGCGTACCACGACACCGTGACGATGCCGCACAGCAAGATCAAGACGCACATCGCGGAGATCCTCCAGCAGGAGGGCTACATCAGCGGCTGGAAGACCGAGGAGGCCCGCGTGGGCCAGAGCCTCGTGCTGGAGCTGAAGTACGGCCCGAACCGCGAGCGCTCGATCGCCGGCATCAAGCGGATCTCGAAGCCGGGTCTTCGGGTCTACGCAAAGTCCACCAATCTGCCGAAGGTGCTCGGCGGCCTGGGCGTGGCGATCATCTCCACTTCCCACGGGCTGCTCACCGGCAAGCAGGCAGGCAAGAAGGGCGTGGGCGGGGAAGTCCTCGCCTACGTCTGGTAACGGAAGGGAACGGAGGTAAAGCCATGTCGCGTATTGGCAAGCTGCCCATCCAGGTTCCCGCCGGCGTGGACGTCACCATCGATGGCCGTACGGTCAACGTGAAGGGCCCCAAGGGCGCCCTCTCGCACACCGTCGTCGCGCCCATCGACGTCGCCCGTGGCGACGACGGCACGATCGTCGTCAGCCGCCCGAACGACGAGCGCAAGAGCCGGGCGCTGCACGGCCTGTCGCGCACGCTGGTGGCGAACATGGTCACCGGTGTGACCCAGGGTTACGTGAAGAAGCTGGAGATCAGCGGGGTCGGCTACCGCGTCCAGGCGAAGGGCTCCAACCTGGAGTTCTCGCTGGGCTACAGCCACCCGATCCTCATCGAGGCCCCCCAGGGCATCACCTTCAAGGTCGAGAACCCGACGCACTTCAGCGTCGAGGGCATCGACAAGCAGAAGGTCGGCGAGGTCGCCGCGAAGATCCGCAAGCTGCGCAAGCCCGACCCGTACAAGGCCAAGGGTGTCAAGTACGAGGGCGAGTACATCCAGCGCAAGGTCGGAAAGGCGGGTAAGTAAGCCATGGCATACGGTGTGAAGATCGCCAAGGGCAGTGCCCGCAAGGCGGCCGCCGTCAAGCGCCGGCACATCCGCGTGCGGAAGAAGATCTCCGGTACGCCGGAGCGTCCGCGCCTGGTCGTGACCCGCTCGAACCGCCACATGGTCGCGCAGGTCGTCGACGACCTCGCCGGCCACACGGTGGCTTCGGCCTCCTCGATGGACACGTCCATCCGCGGCGCCGAGGGCGACAAGACCGCGCAGGCCAAGCAGGTCGGCGCGCTGGTCGCCGAGCGGGCGAAGGCCGCCGGAGTCGAGGCCGTGGTGTTCGACCGCGGTGGCAACAAGTACGCCGGGCGTATTGCCGCTCTGGCCGACGCCGCCCGCGATGCCGGGCTGAAGTTCTGAGAGAGGAAGACCAATGGCTGGACCCCAGCGCCGCGGTGGCGGCGCCGGCGGCGGCGAGCGGCGGGACCGGAAGGGCCGGGACGGCGGCAATGCTGCCGACAAGACCGCGTATGTTGAGCGCGTTGTCGCGATCAACCGAGTCGCCAAGGTTGTGAAGGGTGGTCGTCGCTTCAGCTTCACCGCGCTGGTCGTGGTGGGCGACGGTGACGGCACCGTGGGTGTCGGGTACGGGAAGGCCAAGGAGGTGCCGGC
Organism: Streptomyces phytophilus; assembly: GCF_013870535.1. Taxonomy (GTDB): domain Bacteria; phylum Actinomycetota; class Actinomycetes; order Streptomycetales; family Streptomycetaceae; genus Streptomyces; species Streptomyces phytophilus. Next base: position 4,314 of record NZ_JACBXC010000084.1, read on the forward strand.
CGCCATCGCCAAGGGTGTGGAGGAGGCCAAGAAGCACTTCTTCAAGGTCCCCCGGATCCAGGGCACCATCCCGCACCCGATCCAGGGTGAGGAGGCCGCGGGTGTCGTGCTGCTCAAGCCGGCGTCGCCGGGTACCGGCGTGATCGCCGGCGGCCCGGTGCGTGCCGTGCTGGAGTGCGCGGGCATCCACGACGTGCTGAGCAAGTCGCTCGGCTCGTCGAACCCGATCAACATCGTGCACGCCACGACGGCTGCCCTGAAGGGCCTGCAGCGCCCCGAGGAGATCGCCGCCCGCCGTGGCCTGCCGCTGGAGGACGTGGCGCCCGCCGCTATGCTGCGCGCCCGCGCAGGGGTGAACGGCTGATGGCACAGCTCAAGATCACCCAGAGCAAGTCCTACATCGGGAGCAAGCAGAACCACCGGGACACGCTGCGTACGCTCGGCCTGCGCCGGCTGCACGACAGCGTCGTCCGCGATGACAGTCCCCAGGTGCGCGGCATGGTGCACACCGTCCGCCACCTGGTGACGGTCGAGGAGGTCGACTGACATGGCCGTCCAGGACGCGGCGGAGCAGAAGCCGCTGAAGATCCACAACCTGCGGCCGGCCCCGGGCGCCAAGAAGCCGAAGACCCGTGTGGGTCGAGGCGAGGCGTCCAAGGGCAAGACCGCGGGCCGCGGCACCAAGGGCACCAAGGCCCGCTACCAGGTGCCGGAGCGCTTCGAGGGCGGGCAGATGCCGCTGCACATGCGGCTGCCGAAGCTCAAGGGCTTCAAGAACCCCGCCCGCAAGGTGTACCAGGTGGTGAACCTGGACAAGCTGGCCGAGCTGTACCCCGCGGGCGGCGAGGTCACGGTGGCCGACCTGGTCGCCAAGGGCGCGGTGCGCAAGAACGAGCTCGTGAAGGTGCTGGGCAACGGGGACATCTCCGTGGCGCTGCAGGTGGCCGTCGACAAGGTCTCCGGCTCCGCCCGCGAGAAGATCACCGCGGCCGGTGGCTCCGTCACCGAGCGCGTCTGAGTGTGACGAGCAACCGGGGATGTCCCGCATGGGCATCCCCGGTTGGTCGTTCCACGGCAGCGGCACCCCCCGGTAAGGTGGCGTGCACTGTCCCTACCCGCGCGGGCGTACGCCTGCGTGGGATGTCTACCGACCATCCGCTGAACAAATGACTCGTCAGCCCCCGTGATCAAGCACGGGGGCCGCAGGAGGCACCGTGCTCACCGCGTTCGCCCGGGCGTTCAAGACACCCGACCTGCGCAAGAAGCTGCTGTTCGTGCTGGGCATCATCGTGATCTACCGGCTCGGTGCGCAGATTCCGGTCCCCGGAACCGACTACCAGGCCGTGCAGCAATGCATGGACGAGGCCAACGCCAACCAGGGCCTGTTCGGCCTGGTCAACATGTTCAGCGGTGGGGCCCTCCTGCAGATCACCATCTTCGCACTGGGGATCATGCCGTACATCACGGCGAGCATCATCCTGCAACTGCTGACGGTGGTGATCCCGCGGCTGGAGGCCCTGAAGAAGGAGGGCCAGTCCGGCACCGCGAAGATCACACAGTACACGCGCTATCTGACCGTCGCCCTCGCCGTGCTGCAGGGCACCGGTCTGGTCGCCACGGCGCGTAGCGGCTCGCTCTTCCCGCAGTGTCAGGTCAACGACCAGATCATCCCCGACGACTCGATCTTCATCATCATCACGATGGTGATCTGCATGACCGCGGGCACCGCCGCCGTCATGTGGCTCGGCGAGCTGATCACCGACCGCGGCATCGGCAACGGCATGTCGATGCTGATGTTCATCTCGATCGCCGCCGGCTTCCCCGGCGCCCTGTGGAACATCAAGCAGTCCGGCAAGATCATCGACGGCTGGGGCGAGTTCATCGTCGTCATCGCGCTCGGCCTGGCGATGGTCGGCCTGGTGGTCTTCGTCGAGCAGGCGCAGCGCCGCGTCCCCGTGCAGTACGCGAAGCGCATGATCGGGCGCCGCTCCTACGGCGGCACCTCGACGTACATCCCGCTGAAGGTCAACCAGGCGGGCGTCATCCCGGTCATCTTCGCGTCCTCGCTGCTCTACATTCCCGCCCTGATCGTGCAGTTCACCGGCTCCACGTCCGGCTGGGCCCAGTGGATCGAGCAGAACTTCGTCACCGGCGACCACCCGGTGTACATCCTCACGTACTTCCTCATGATCGTGTTCTTCGCGTTCTTCTACGTGGCGATCACGTTCAACCCCGAGGAAGTCGCCGACAACATGAAGAAGTACGGTGGCTTCATCCCGGGCATCCGGGCCGGCCGTCCCACCGCGGAGTACTTGAGCTACGTACTCAACCGGATCACCTGGCCGGGCTCGCTCTATCTGGGTCTGATCGCGCTGGTACCGACAGTGGCGTTGGTGCTGTTCAACGCGAACCAGAACTTCCCCTTCGGCGGCACAAGCATCCTCATCATCGTGGGTGTCGGGCTGGAGACGGTGAAGCAGATCGAGAGCAAGCTGCAGCAGCATCACTACGAAGGGTTCCTCCGCTGATGCGAATCGTCCTCGTCGGGCCCCCCGGTGCGGGCAAGGGCACGCAGGCCGCCCTGCTCGCCAAGAACCTGTCGATCCCGCACGTCTCCACCGGCGACCTCTTCCGTGCCAACATCAGCAAGGGCACGGAGCTGGGTCGGCAGGCGAAGGCGTACATGGAGGCGGGCAACCTGGTGCCGGACGAGGTAACCGTGGGGATGGCCTGGGACCGCATGGAGCAGCCCGACGCCGCGGGCGGCTTCCTGCTGGACGGCTTCCCGCGGAACGTGGCGCAGGCGGTGTCGCTCGACGGGCTGCTGAAGGAGGCCGGGCTCGAACTCGACGCCGTGCTCGATCTCGAAGTGCCGGAGGACGAGGTCGTCAAGCGCATCGCCGGCCGCCGGATCTGCCGCAACGACAGCAGCCACGTCTTCCACGTCACGTACTCCCCGCCGGAGCGCGAGGGCGTGTGCGACGTCTGCGGCGGCGAGCTGTACCAGCGCGACGACGACAACGAGGACACCGTCCGCCGCCGGCTGGAGGTCTACCACGAGGAGACCGAGCCGATCATCGACTACTTCAAGGCCCAGGGCCTGGTGACCACGATCTCGGCGCTCGGCTCCGTGGCCGAGGTCACCCGGCGGGCGATGCGGGCGCTGCCGGGCTAGGGCCTGTCGCCGATCTCGCGTCGTTCGCCCGAAGGGCAGGCGGTGCGGCGTCTGGTGCGTGCGATCGCAAGGCGGAGGGTCGGCCGCATAGTGGGCCTATTCGGTCGATCCCGACAACGCGGCGAGCGTGCGTGCCAGGCGTCGCACTGCAGGCGGGAGATCGGCGACAGGCCCTGGGTGCCCGCAGACCGGTCCTGAGCCGCCGTCCCGCCGCGGACGTCCAGCCGGTCCCCGCCCGCGGGGGCCGGCTGCCGCGGTTCCAGGGCCCGTACGGGCCCTGGCGCGGACTCCGCGGTCCCCAGGGGCCGCACGGCCCCCGTACGACGCCGTACGACCCTTCTACGCCCGGTCGCGCCGGTCCCCGTCCGGCGGGCCGCGCCGGGCACGTATCGTGGACGGGGGAGACGTCCCTCGCCGGCCCAGGAGGCAGCAGCCGTCATGGTGGAGATCAAGACCCCGGAACAGATCGCGAAGATGCGGGCCGCCGGCCTCGTCGTCGCGGCCATGCACCAGGCGTGCGCCGCCGCCGCCGTGCCCGGGGCCACCACGAAGGACCTCGACGAGATCGCCGCCAAGGTCCTCGCCGACCACGGCGCCAAGCCGAACTTCCTGGGGTACGGGGGCTTCCCCGGCAACATCTGCACGTCGGTCAACGACGTCGTCGTCCACGGCATCCCGGACCGGGAGACCGTGCTGCGCGAGGGCGACGTGATCTCCATCGACGCCGGCGCCATCGTCGACGGCTGGCACGCGGACGCCGCCATCACGGCCTTCGTCGGCTCCGGTCACAAGGCGGAGCTGCACGAGCTGAGCCGGGTGACCGAGGAGTCCATGTGGGCCGGCATCGCGGCCGTCCGCAAGGGCCACCGGCTCGTGGACATCTCCGCGGCCATCGAGGGCTACATCCGCCGCCAGCCGCGCCCGGCCGCCGGCAAGTACGGCATCGTCGAGGACTACGGGGGCCACGGCATCGGCTCGCAGATGCACATGGACCCGCACCTGCTGAACTACGTCGACAAGCGCCGCGGCCGCGGCCCCAAGCTCGTCCCGGGGTTCTGCATCGCGATCGAGCCCATGGTCAGCCTCGGCACCCCGCGCACGCACGTGCTGGCCGACGAGTGGACGGTCAAGACGGACGACGGCAGCTGGTCGAGCCACTGGGAGCACTCGGTGGCCCTGACCGAGGCCGGCCCGCTGGTGCTGACGGCCCCGGACGGCGGCCGCGGGAAGCTCGCGGCGTACGGGATCACTGCGGCCCCGGATCCGCTGGACTGACGCCGGGGCGCGCGCCCCGGCGCCCGGCCGCCGGGTGCTTAATGATCTTGCGGAGCGGGCACACTCCCGATTTCGCCTTTCAGGTCGGGTCGCGTAGACTGACTCGTCGGTCCCCGTGCACCCGTGTGCCCCGGACCATCCAGGTAGCCGAATCCGGAAGGTGAAGCGCTCAAGCATGGCCAAAAAACAAGGGGCCATCGAGATCGAGGGCACCGTCGTCGAGTCTCTGCCGAACGCGATGTTCAAGGTGGAGCTCCAGAACGGGCACCAGGTCCTCGCGCACATCAGCGGCAAGATGCGGATGCACTACATCCGTATCCTTCCCGACGACAGGGTCGTAGTGGAGCTTTCTCCGTACGACCTGACGCGCGGACGGATCGTCTACCGCTACAAGTAGATCTTGCTTCGTCCCGCTCCCGTGGGGCGGGGCACCGACCCGGAGAACCTCCAGACACATGAAGGTCAAGCCGAGCGTCAAGAAGATCTGCGACAAGTGCAAGGTGATCCGCCGCCACGGCCGGGTCATGGTCATCTGCGAAAACCTGCGCCACAAGCAGCGCCAGGGCTGACGTACGCCGACCCATCGCCTCGCACGCTCGCAGCTCATCGCGCGACGCAACAAGCGAAAAGTAAGAGCAGCCACCCGACCCCCACGAACGTGTGTGGGACGACACCCCCGGCTCGGAGGCCGGGGACCCGGCTCGTAGCAAATTACGGGAACGGTGCTGCGGAAGACCTCCGACAAGACACAGGAGCCTTTAATGGCACGCGTTGCAGGTGTCGACATCCCACGCGAGAAGCGTGTGGAGGTCGCCCTCACCTACGTGTTCGGCATCGGCCGGACGCTCTCCCAGCAGACGCTGGCCGCGACCGGGGTGAGCCCCGACACCCGCGTCCGCGATCTGACCGAGGAAGAGCTGGTCAAGATCCGCGAGTTCGTGGACAACAACCTCAGGACCGAGGGTGACCTCCGCCGCGAAGTCCAGGCGGACATCCGGCGCAAGGTCGAGATCGGCTGCTACCAGGGCCTGCGGCACCGCCGCGGACTGCCCGTCCACGGTCAGCGCACCTCCACCAACGCCCGCACCCGCAAGGGCCCGCGTCGCGCCATCGCCGGCAAGAAGAAGCCGGGCAAGAAGTAGTCCGCAGCGGTCCGCTCCGTGCGTCCGCATCGCTGCAGGACCGACCACCTCCACGGGAGATAACACCGAATGCCTCCGAAGAGCCGGGCGGCCGGGGCCAAGAAGGTCCGCCGCAAGGAAAAGAAGAATGTGGCCCATGGCCACGCTCACATCAAGAGCACGTTCAACAACACGATCATCTCGATCACCGACCCGTCCGGGAACGTGATCTCGTGGGCCTCCGCCGGCCATGTCGGCTTCAAGGGCTCGCGCAAGTCGACGCCCTTCGCCGCCCAGATGGCTGCCGAGTCCGCCGCCCGCCGCGCCCAGGAGCACGGCATGCGCAAGGTCGACGTCTTCGTGAAGGGTCCCGGCTCCGGCCGTGAGACCGCGATCCGCTCCCTCCAGGCCACCGGCCTTGAGGTCGGGTCCATCCAGGACGTCACGCCCACCCCGCACAACGGCTGCCGCCCGCCGAAGCGCCGCCGGGTCTGAGAAAAGCGAAGTAGGAGACGACAAGACATGGCGCGTTACACCGGGGCCGACTGCAAGCGTTGCCGTCGGGAGAAGCAGAAGCTCTTCCTCAAGGGAGCCAAGTGCGAGAGCGCTAAGTGCCCGATCGAGATCCGTCCTTACCCCCCGGGTGAGCACGGGCGCGGGCGCACCAAGGACAGCGAGTACCTGCTGCAGAAGCGCGAGAAGCAGAAGTGCGCGCGCATCTACGGGGTGCTGGAGAAGCAGTTCCGCGGTTACTACAACGAGGCCAACCGGCAGTCCGGCAAGACCGGTGAGAACCTGCTGCGCATCCTCGAAACGCGGCTGGACAACGTGGTCTACCGGGCCGGCTTCGCCAAGTCCCGCGACCACGCCCGCCAGCTGGTCAGGCACGGCCACATCACGGTCAACGGGCGCAAGACCGACATTCCGTCGGCCCGCGTCGTGCCGAACGACATCATCGAGGTCCGCGAGTCCTCCAGGAACCTGACCCCGTTCGCGGTGGCGCAGGCGGAGGCCGGCGACAGGACCGTCCCGGCCTGGCTGGAGGCGATTCCGTCGAACCTGCGGATCCTCGTGCACAGCCTGCCCGAGCGCCAGGTGATCGACACCCAGGTGCAGGAGCAGCTCATCGTCGAGCTCTACTCGAAGTAGGTCTTCGGGCGGTGCTCGCAGGTACGGGCGGTATGGCGCGTTTGCGTCGTGCCGCCCGTACCCTGGTCGGTAGAGCGGGCGTCAAATAGCGGGCGCCCACGACTGAAGGAACACGTCT
>NZ_JACBXC010000840.1 GCF_013870535.1 Streptomyces phytophilus
GGCCGGCCTTCGGCGCCTACCCCGGCTCGGCCTCGATGCTCCCGGGGGACACCGCGCTGCGCGAGGAGGCCGAGAACGCGGTCGCCGACGCCGTCGCGCACGCCCGGCAGACGGAGCCGGGCGTCACGGCCCACGGGGTCGTCGTGACCGGCGAGGTGATGCAGGTCCTGGTCGAGGAGACGCGGACCGCGCAGTTGGCGGTGGTCGCGGGCCGCGGCCTCGGCGCGTTCACCCGGCTGCTCGTCGGCTCCACGGCGGTCCACCTGTCCGCGTACGGCCACTGCCCCGTGCTCGTCGTACGGGCCGGGGGGCGGCACCCCGGCGGTCCGTGACGATGTTCGCGTCCGCCCTGCTCACGGGAGGTGTGGGGCCCTGGATGCCGTTCCAGATGCTGGCCATGGGCTGGGTCGCCATGGGCGCCGGGCTGCTGCCGGGGGCGGAGCGGCTGCGGGGGCGGCGGGAGTTGTGGCTGCTTGCCTCGTATGGAGCAATCGCTTCGGTTCTTTACGGCACGGTCATGAACCTCCAGGGGTGGCCGTATCTGAGCGGCATGTCCACGGGCGTGTCGTTCGTCGCGGGCGATCCGCTGCCGGAGAACCTCGCCCGCTTCGTCGCGTACTGCCTTGCCACCTCGCTGGGTTGGGATCTGCCGCGCGCGGTGGTGACGGCGGTGTGCACGCTCACCCTCGGCCGGGCCGTGCTGGCGGCGCTGCGCCGCGCCACCCGAAAGGCCGCATTCGGCACACCGGTGACATTCGAGGCGCGAAACCCCTGAATGCGCGGGCATCTCATATGTGAGATAGCGTCCAAGTCATGGCAGACGACTACCTCGTGCGCATCGGCAGACTCATCCGTGACGCCCGGCAGCACCGGGGATGGTCGCAGAGTCAGCTGGCCGCCGCGCTGGGCACCAGTCAGAGCGCCGTCAACCGCATCGAGCGCGGCCACCAGAACATCAGCCTGGAGATGATCGCGCGCATCGGCGAGGCCCTGGACAGCGAGATCGTCGCTCTGGGCACCGCGGGCCCGATGCATCTGCGGGTCAGCGGAGGCCGCCGGCTCTCCGGCGCGATCGACGTGAAGACCAGCAAGAACGCCTGCGTCGCGCTGCTGTGCGCCACCCTGCTGAACTCCGGGCGCACGGTGCTGCGCCGGGTGGCGCGGATCGAGGAGGTCTTCCGCATCCTGGAGGTGCTGGGCAGCATCGGGGTGCGGACGCGCTGGATCAACGACGGCGCCGACCTGGAGGTCGTACCGCCGGCCGAGTTGGACCTCGACTCCATGGACAACGACGCGGCGCGCCGCACCCGCAGCGTGATCATGTTCCTCGGCCCGCTGCTGCACCGCGCCGAGCGCTTCCGGCTCCCGTACGCGGGCGGCTGCGACCTCGGCACCAGGACCGTGCAGCCGCACATGGCCGTGCTGCGCCGCTTCGGCCTGGACGTGACCGCGACCGAGGGCGTCTACCACTGCGAGGTCGTCCCGGGCATCGCCCCCGACCGGGCCATCGTGCTGACCGAGCGCGGCGACACCGTGACCGAGAACGCGCTGCTGGCCGCCGCCCGGCACGACGGCGTGACCCAGATCCGCAACGCCAGCTCCAACTACATGGTCCAGGACCTGTGCTTCTTCCTGGCGCACCTGGGCGTGCGCGTGGAGGGCGTGGGCACCACCACGCTGCGCGTGCACGGCGTGCCGGACATCGACCGCGACGTCGACTTCGCCCCGTCCGAGGACCCGGTGGAGGCGATGAGCCTGCTGGCGGCGGCGGTCGTCACGTCGTCGGAGCTGACGGTGCGACGGGCGCCGGTGGAGTTCCTGGAGATCGAGCTGTCGGTGCTGGAGGAGATGGGCCTCGACCTCGACCGCACCCCGGAGTACGCCGCCGACAACGGCCGTACGCGGCTGGTGGACCTGACCGTGCGCCCGTCGAAGCTGCAGGCCCCGATCGACAAGATCCACCCGATGCCGTTCCCCGGCCTCAACATCGACAACGTCCCGTTCTTCGCGGCCATCGCCGCCTCCGCCCAGGGCTCGACGCTCATCCACGACTGGGTCTACGACAACCGCGCCATCTACCTGACGGAACTGACCCGCCTGGGCGCCGGCGTCAAACTCCTCGACCCGCACCGCGTCCTGGTGGAGGGCCCGACGCGCTGGCGCGAGACGGAGATGATGTGCCCGCCGGCGCTGCGCCCCGCGGTGGTGGTGCTGCTGGGCATGATGGCGGCGGAAGGCACGTCGGTGCTGCGCAACGTCTATGTCATCAACCGCGGTTACGAGTCGCTGGCCGACCGCCTCAACTCGGTCGGCGCCCGCATCGAGACGTTCCGCGACATCTGACGCCCGGCCGCCGCGACCGCGGCGGAAGCGGCGCGACCGCCCCCGGCCGGCGGGTACCTTGTGTGCCCCGGGTCCCGCGACCCGGCGAGAGGGGTGGGGATGCTGGATCCGGCACTGGCCGCGCTGGCGGCGGCGGGCGGAACGGCGGTGGTCCAGGCCGCGGGAACGGACGGCTGGACCGCTCTGCGGCAGGCGGTGGCGCGCTGGTTCGGCCGGGGCGACGACCGGCGCGAGCAGGCCGAGTCGGCGCGGCTGGACCAGACCGCGAGCGAACTCCTGGCGGCCGACGGCGACGCGGTGGAGCGGACGCGCACCGGCCTGGAAGCGGCCTGGCGGACCCGCATCGAAATCCTGCTGGAGGGCCTGGACGAGACCGAACGCGCCGTC
>NZ_JACBXC010000841.1 GCF_013870535.1 Streptomyces phytophilus
CCGACCGTGCGGCCGGTGACGTCGGCGACGGCCGCGCGGATCCGGGCGGCGGAGACGTCGAGCCCGACGACGTGGGCGACGGCGGGGTTGAGGGCGTAGAGCTGGGCGTTGGGTCCCGGGCTGCCCTCGCTGGTGCCGGTGGCGATGACCAGGCCGGCCGCCTCCAGCCGGGCCAGCAGCTGCGAGGCGGTCGGCTTGGACAGGCCGGTGAGCTTGCCGAGCCTGGTGCGCGAGAGCGTGCCGTGGTCGAGCAGCAGTTCCAGCGCGGCGCGGTCGTTCATCGCGCGCAGCGTCCCCGGGCCCCCGGCCATGGGCGTCACCTCTCACCGTTCACCCCGAATGGTTAGGAAACTTTCCTATCGGAGTGCGGCGAAACTAGTGCCGCCGAAGAAGCGCGTCAAGAGGACGGACGAAACGCGAACGGGCCGCCCGCGGCGGCCCTGGGCTACTCCCCGCCACCGCCGCCCGAGGGCGCCGCCTGCTGCGGCACCGCCACCTGCTCCGCCCGGGGCGCCACCATCGCGCCCGGCGGCACGTCCGACATCACGACCCCGGCCGCGAGCAGCGCCTCCCGGATCCGCCAGCGCAGCTCGCGCTCGACCCCGATGGACTTCCCGGGCATCGTCCTGACCTGGACCTGAAGGATTGCCGTGCCCTGCGAGACGGCCGTGAGGCCGAGCACGTCGACCTCGCCCCACAACTGCTCGCTCCACGGCTCGGTCCTGCCGAACTCCTCGCCGGCGGCGACGATCACGTCGCGCACCCGGTCCAGGTCCTCGCCCGCCGCCACGGGCACGTCGACGACGGCCGTGGCCCAGCCCTGGCTGAGGTTGCCGATCCGCTTGACCTCGCCGTTGCGCATGTACCAGATCGCCCCGTTGTCGCCGCGCAGCTTGGTCACCCGCAGCCCGACCTCGATCACCTCGCCGGTGACCTCGCCGACGTCGATGGTGTCCCCGACCCCGTACTGGTCCTCGATGAGCATGAAGACGCCGGAGAGGAAGTCCATCACCAGGTTGCGGGCGCCGAAGCCGAGCGCGACGCCCGCGACGCCGGCGCTGGCCAGCAGCGGCGCCAGGTCGATCTTGAGCGCGGACAGGACGGTCAGGGCGGCTGTGCCGAGAATCACGAAGGAGGCGCTGCTGCGCAGGATCGAACCGAGGGCTTCGGACCGCTGTCTGCGTCTCTCGTGGTTGACGAGGAGCCCGCCGAGGGCGGTGCCGTCCACGGCGTCGGCGGTGCGCGTCATCCGCGTTATCAGCTTGGTGATCATACGCTGGACGACGCGGCGCAGCACGTACGCGATCACCACGACGAGCAGGATCCGCAGGCCCACGCCCAGCCAGGACGCCCAGTTCTCCTGGATCCACCCGGCCGTCTCCTCCGCGCTCTTGCGGGAGTCCTCAAGCGGCGTCGGGGAGGGGCTCTCGGCAGCCGGGCGGGCAGTGGCGAACACGGCGTGGAACCTTCCGTTCAGGTGTGGACGACCTCACCCTACCCGCCGCCCCGGCCTGCCCCTTTGCCCTCGCTTTACCGCCACCGCGGCGGCCGGGCGGGCCGCCCGGGGCGGCCCGGCGGGCCCCGTGTTGCGGTCCGGTCACCGCCCCGCGCGGGCAGGCGTAGGGCGGCGCCGAAGGGGGGATCAACATCACGGGTGCGGCCGTGGAACCTTGCCGGGCGGTTGGCCCGTTTACCTGATCGTGGGTGGCGCGGAGGCGGGAGTGCAGGACACACTGTTGGCCAGATCGTCCCGGCGCAAGCCACGCGCCGCCGGCGTACAAGGAGGCACCGTGCCGCACGTCCTCGTCCTCAACGCTTCATACGAGCCGCTCGGCGTCGTGCCGCTGCGCCGCGCTCTCGTGCTGGTGCTGAACGGCAAGGCGGTGAGCCTGGAGGAATCCGGTGCCTTCCTCCACAGCGCCACGCGGGTGATAGCGGCGCCAAGCGTCGTGCGGCTGCAGAGGTTCGTACGGGTCCCCGTCAGGGGGCCCGTTCCGCTCACACGCCGGGCGCTCTTCGCCCGCGACGGGGGCCGCTGCGCGTACTGCGGCGCGGTGGCCACGAGCGTCGACCACGTGATCCCGCGCAGCCGCGGCGGCCAGCACCGCTGGGACAACGTGGTGGCGGCCTGCCGCCGCTGCAACCACGTGAAGGCCGACCGGCCCATCCACGAGCTGGGCTGGCGGTTGCGGCACCAGCCCGCGCCGCCGTCCGGACTGGCCTGGCGGATCATCGGGACAGGGCATAGGGATCCGCGCTGGTTGCCCTACTTGCAGCCATACGGCGCGGACGAGGCCCTGGCCCGGATCGACGGCATCTCTGCCTAGAACCGGGCCTTTGTTATGCCCGGAGCCGGACCGCCGGCCGCAGCCGCTGTCATGCCCACTCTCACACCCGCCGCCGTGCCCGCGGAACACCCCGCGCCCCGCCCCTCCCCCCGGGGCGCGCGAGCCGGTCGGAACAGGAACCGAACGGATGCTCTGCGCGTGAAGAAGGGCAGGATGGGAGCCTGACGCCGACCGCGTGGCGCGCTACGGTACCGATCCGAACAAGATCCCGGGAATCGCGGTGTGACGGCCTGTACGGGCCGCCATACTTGCCGACGTGCCCGGGGTGGACTGGACCCGCCCACGCAACCGGGCGAACAGCCAGCGACCCAGGGGGAGGTCACGTGACGTACCCGCCGCCGGCCGGCAGCGCCGCGCCGCCGGAGCATCAGACCGCGCCTG
>NZ_JACBXC010000842.1 GCF_013870535.1 Streptomyces phytophilus
GTTGTCCTCCTCCGCGGCGCGGTGCACCTCGGCGATGAGGCGGGCGCCGCCGGGGTCGTCGACCATCGTCTCGCCGAAGCCCGCCGTCCCGCGGATGGCGGTGACCTCGGCGGCCACTTCGCGGACCAGGCCGGCGGACGGGTAGAGCGTCGAGTACGACCAGCCCTCCGCGGCGCCGGCGCGGGCGGTGTGCGGCACCTCGGGGTTGATCATGACGACCGTGCCGGGGCCGGCCAGCAGCGTGCCGTCCGGCAGTCCGACGGCCTCCACGCCCGCGGTGACGGCGCCGAAGACGTAGCCGTCGTGGGAGTGGGTGGGGAAGGTGTGCCCGACGTAGCGGGCGCGCAGCAGGTCGAGGCCGGGCAGGCTGGTGTAGCGCCAGTGCCGGGCCCACTCGCGGTCGGCGTCGCCCGACGCCCGCGCCGTACGCGACCCCATAGGGACGAGTGTGCTGGGTGTCAGTGGTCGGGTGCACGATGGTTCACATGGCGAGATCGGTGCTGGAGACGTTCGACCCGGCGACGCGGGCGTGGTTCGAGGGCGCCTTCGCCGCGCCCACGGCCGCCCAGGAGGGCGCCTGGCGGGCGCTGGGCGAGGGCTCGGACGTGCTGGTCGTGGCCCCCACCGGCTCGGGCAAGACGCTGGCGGCGTTCCTCTCCGCGCTCGACGGGCTGACGTCCGTCCCGCCGCCCGCGGAGGCGCGCAAGCGCTGCCGCGTGCTGTACGTGTCGCCGCTGAAGGCGCTCGCCGTGGACGTCGAGCGGAATCTGCGCAGCCCGCTCACCGGCATCCGCCAGGAGGCCGTGCGCCTCGGGCGGCCGGAGCCGGAGGTGCGGGTCGCGATCCGCTCCGGCGACACGCCCGCGGCCGAGCGCCGCTCGATCGCCAACCGCCCGCCGGACATCCTCATCACCACGCCCGAGTCGCTGTTCCTGATGCTGACGTCCGCCTCGCGGGACGCCCTGGCCGGGGTGGAGACCGTGATCCTGGACGAGGTGCACGCCGTGGCGGGCACGAAGCGCGGCGCCCACCTCGCGCTCTCCCTGGAGCGGCTGGACGGGCTGCTGCCCCGCCCCGCGCGCCGCATCGGACTGTCGGCGACGGTCCGGCCGGTGGAGGAGGTGGCGCGGTTCCTGTCGCCGGGGCGGCGGGTGGAGGTCGTGCAGCCGCCCTCGGAGAAGCGGTTCGACCTGTCGGTGGTCGTGCCCGTCGAGGACATGGGGGAGCTGGGCGGCTCGCCCGTGCAGGACGACGGCGCGGGCGCCGACCGGCCGTCCATCTGGCCGCGGGTGGAGGAGCGCATCGTCGACCTGGTGGCGGAGCACCGCTCGACGATCGTCTTCGCCAACTCGCGCCGCCTCGCCGAGCGCCTGTGCAACAGGCTGAACGAGATCGCGTACGAGCGCGCGACCGGTGAGCCGCCGGCGGCGGACGCGCCCCCGCCCGCCGAGATCATGGCCCAGTCCGGGGCGGCGCAGGGCGCGCCGCCGGTGATCGCCCGCGCGCACCACGGGTCGGTCTCCAAGGAGCAGCGGGCGCAGGTGGAGGAGGACCTGAAGGCCGGGCGGCTGCCGGCGGTGGTCGCCACGTCCAGCCTGGAGCTGGGCATCGACATGGGCGCGGTGGATCTGGTGGTGCAGGTCGAGTCGCCGCCGTCGGTGGCGTCCGGGCTGCAGCGCGTGGGCCGCGCGGGGCACCAGGTGGGCGCGGTCTCGCGCGGCGTGGTCTTCCCCAAGTACCGCGGCGACCTGGTGCAGTCCGCGGTGGTCACGGAGCGGATGCGCGAGGGCGCCATCGAGTCCCTGCGGATCCCGGCCAACCCGCTGGACGTGCTGGCGCAGCAGATCGTCGCGATGACGTCCATGGACGTGTGGGACGTGGGGGAGCTGCTGGCGCTGGTGCGGCGGGCGGCGCCGTTCGCGGCGCTGCCGGAGTCGGCGTTCACGGCCGTGCTCGACATGCTCGCCGGGCGCTATCCCTCCGACGCCTTCGCCGAGCTGCGCCCGCGCGTGGTGTGGGACCGGGTGGCGCAGACGGTCAAGGGGCGCCCGGGAGCGCAGCGGCTCGCCGTCACCTCCGGCGGCACGATCCCGGACCGCGGCCTCTTCGGCGTCTTCCTCGCCGGCGCCGACCCGAAGAAGGGCGGCGGCCGGGTCGGCGAGCTGGACGAGGAGATGGTCTACGAGTCGCGGATCGGCGACGTCTTCACACTGGGCACCACGTCGTGGCGCATCGAGGACATCACCCGGGACCGGGTGCTGGTCTCCCCCGCCCCGGGGGTGCCGGGCCGGCTGCCGTTCTGGAAGGGCGACCAGCTGGGCCGGCCGCTGGAGCTGGGGCGGGCGCTGGGCGCGTTCCTGCGGGAGCTGAGCGGCATGGACCGGCAGGCTGCGCAGGAGCGGCTGCGGGCGGCGGGGCTCGACACGTGGGCCGCGGGGAACGTGATCGCGTATCTGGAGGAGCAGCGCACCGCCTGCGGGCACGTACCGGACGACCGGACGATCGTCGTGGAGCGCTTCCGGGACGAGCTGGGCGACTGGCGCGTGGTGGTCCATTCGCCGTTCGGCGCGCAGGTGCACGCCCCGTGGGCGCTGGCGCTCGGCGCCCGGCTCACCGAGCGGTACGGGATGGACGCCCAGGTGATGCACGCCGACGACGGCATCGTGCTGCGCCTGCCCGACACCGACCTGATGGGCCTCGACCTGCTCGACGTCGACCCGGCGGGCGG
>NZ_JACBXC010000843.1 GCF_013870535.1 Streptomyces phytophilus
GCCGGCGGTCGGCCGGGCGCTCACGACACCTCCCCGGCGACACCGTCCACGTCCGCCGCGCGGTCGCCGCCGATGTCGGACATGTAGCTCATCCACGAGTAGGCCGGGTCGCCCCGGCGCTGCAGCTCCCCGTAGAGCCGGGCCGTCAGGTCGCGGCGTACGGCGGCGTAGGCGGGAGCGTCGTAGACGTTGTGCAGCTCGTGCGGGTCGGCCCGCAGGTCGTACAGCTCGTGCGTGCTCTCCGGGTTGTGCACGAGCTTGTGCCGGCGGTCGCGGATCATGCGCTGGGAGTACGGGAAGTGGTGGCCGTGGAACTCCGCCACCACCTGGTCCCGTTCGCCGCCGGCCGCGGGGGTGCCGGACAGCAGCGGCAGCAGGCTGCTGCCGTCGCAGCGCTCGGGCCGGGGAGCGCCGGCCAGGTCCGACAGGGTCGGGTTGAGGTCGGTGAGGGTGGCGAAGTCGTCGCAGACCCGGCCCGCGGGGGCGCCGGGGACGCGGGCGACGGCGGGGATGCGGTAGATGTCCTCGTACATCGCCGGGCCCTTGTCGTTGAGCCGGTGCGCGCCGGTGAACTCGCCGTGGTCGGCGGTGAAGAACACCGCCGTGTCGTCCCACAGCCCGAGCCGCTTGAGGGCGGCGACGAGCCGGCCGACCTGGTGGTCGATCATGGTGACGTAGCCCCAGTAGACGGCGATGAGCTTGCGCCAGGCGTCGGCGTCGAAGGCGTCGGCCGACCAGTACTCGCTGTAGCGGCGCTGCACGTCGGGCTTGCCGGCGAAGGTCTCCGCCATGGAGGCGGGCAGCGGTACGTCGGCGGGGTCGTACAGGTCGTAGTACTCGTCCGGGATCAGGTACGGCAGGTGGGGCCCGTACCAGTGGCAGGAGAGCATGAACGGCGCGCCGTCCGACTGCCGTTCGGCGGCGTACCGTTCGAGCAGTCCGAGGGTGCGCTCCGTCAGGAACGCCTCGACGGTCGCGTGCGCGGGCTGCCGCAGCCGGCCCGCCAGGAGATGGCCGCGGCCGGTGCCGTTCGCGGCGGTGCCGAAGACGGGGTCCGCCACGGCGAAGGGCGGGAAGCGGTGCTCGGCCAGCCACTTCTCGTACGACGGGTGGTGGAAGGGGTTGAGCGCGCCGGGCAGGTGCTCGCCGTCGAGGCCGTAGTACTCCGGGCCGCGCTCGCGGCCGATGTGCCACTTGCCGACGTGGCCGACCCGGTAGCCCTGGTCCTGGAGCCGGCGCCAGAGCAGCGGGGCGTCGTCGTCCAGCTCGTCCTTGCTGCCGCCGTTGCGTTCGGGGTTGTTGAGCATGCCGTGCCGGAACGGGTGCAGCCCGGTGGCGAGTGACGCCCTGGCCGGGGTGCAGATCGCGGTCGGCGTGTAGAAGCGGTCGAAGCGGGTGCCGTCGGCCGCCAGCGCGTCGAGCGCGGGGGTCGTGACGGTGGGATTGCCGTAGCACCCGAGTGTGTCCACCCGGTGCTGGTCGGTCATCAGGAAGAGGATGTTGCGCGGAGACACTGGCCTGCCGCCCTTCCGGGAGTCGTCGTACGGGTGTGCCGCGGCCCGGTGACCGGAACCGTAAGGACGCCGCATCATTTACGTCAACCCTTGGGACTAACCTTCCTCCCGATTCTTCCCACGCGTTGACAGAACTACGCGGCCCGGATGACGATGCGCCCCATGAGCGAACGCACCGACGCACTCCAGCGCTTGCGCGGCGCGCACGAAGCCGCGGTCCTCGGCGAACTCCGCCGGGCGGGCGCCCTGAGCCGCAGCGAGCTCATGAAGCGGGTCGGACTGTCCCGGACCACGCTGTTCCGGATCGTCTCCGACCTGCTGGAACGCAAGGCCGTCATCGAGCAGCCCACACCTTCGGAAGGCCCGCGCAGGAACGGCAGACCGCCGCTGGAGGTCTCCCTGAACGCGCACGGGGCCGAGCTGATCGGGATCGATCTGCGCCGCGACCAGATCCAGGTGGTGATCGCCAACTGCGCCCACGAGTTCGTCGGACGGTACAGCGCCCCGCTGTCCCGGGCCGGCGAGCCCGAGCAGGCCGCGGCGCAGGCGGTCGCCGCGGTGGAGGAACTGGTGCGCCGCGAGAACATCTCGCTCGCCCCCCTCCAGTCCATCGGGCTCGGCCTGGTGGGCTTCGTACGGGACCCCGCCTCGCGGGCGCCGCACGACATGACGCCGTTCGCCGGGCAGATCGCGGCAGCGCTCGGCGAGCGCTTCGGCGCCCCGGTGCGTACCGACAACAACGCCCGCCTGGCCGCGCTCGCCGAAGCCACCTGGGGCGCGGGCCGCGGCCTGCGCAACATCGTCTACCTGCGCTGGGCGTACGGCGTCGGCGGCTGCCTCGTCGTGGACGGCCGCCTGGTGCACGGCGCCCACGGCACCGCGGGCGAGATCGGGCACACAAGCTGCGACCCCGAGGGGCCGCCCTGCCACTGCGGCGGGCGCGGCTGCCTGGAGGGCGCCGTCAGCATCCCCGCGCTCCTCGCGGCCTGCGCCGCGCGCGGCGCCGCCGTCGCCGATGTGCACGAACTCACCGTGCGGGCCACCGAAGGACATCCGGTCGCCGTCGAGGTCGTACGCGAGGCCGCCGTGACCGTCGGCCGGACCCTCGCCGCCCTCGCCGGCCACCTCGACCCCGAGTGCATCCTGATCGACGCCGAGCCCGCGGCGCTGGGGGCGCTGGTGCTCGATCACGTGGCGGAACAGGTCGCC
>NZ_JACBXC010000844.1 GCF_013870535.1 Streptomyces phytophilus
GACTCAACCGCCTTCGTCCGCGGCCTCTTCGAGCGGCACGGCGCGGAGATCGCGGAACTGGAGGTCCACCGGGCGTCGCTGGAGCAGACCTACCTCGCGCTCGTACACGCGGCGGAGCGCACGGCGGAAGGCGGCGACCGGTGAACGCCTGCGTCCTGCGCGCGGGGCTGCGGCGCGGCGCGATCGAGCTGCGCCAGTCCTTCACCAACGGCGCGGAGCTGTTCAGCCACCTGTTCTGGCCGCTGCTCATGCTGGGCGTCCTGTGGTTCGTGCGCGGGCGGGAGTTCGGCTCCACCGGCTTCATGCTCGGCGCCCTGACCCTCCCCGGCATCCTCGGCATGAACGTGTCCTTCGGCATGGTCACGATGAGCCAACTGCTCACCGCGGAACGGGAGGACGGCACCCTGCTGCGCGCCAAGGCCACCCCGAACGGCATGCGCGGCTACCTCGTCGGCAAGGTCGTCTCCGTCGCCGGGGGCCTGCTGGCCGACCTCGCGCTCTTCCTCGTCCCCGCGCTGCTCCTCGTCGACGGCCTGCACCTCGGTGCCGGCGCCTGGGTCCACCTGACGGGGATCGTGGCGCTCGGGATGGCGGCGACGCTGCCCGTCGGGGCCGTGCTGGGCTCGGTGTTCGGCGACGCCCGGGCGCAGGGCCTGATCCAGCTCCCGGTGCTCGCGCTGATCGGGATCTCCGGCATCTTCTACCCGATCACCGCGCTGCCGGAGTGGCTGCAGTGGACCGCGCAGGTCTTCCCGCTCTACTGGCTCGGGCTCGGCATGCGCGCCGCGATGCTGCCCGACGCGGCGGCGGCGGTGGAGATCGGCGACTCCTGGCGGCAGGCGGAGGCGGTCGGCGTGCTGGGCGCGTGGGCGGTGCTGGGGCTCGCGGTGGCGCCGGTGGTGCTGCGCCGGATGGCGCGCCGGGAATCCGGCTCGAAGGTGGCGGCCCGCCGCGAACGCGCCCTCCAGCGGGTGGTGTGAGCACGGGTACGGGCCCGCCCCCCGGCGCGCGGGCCCGTACCCGGCTCGGGACCTGTCCCCGCGCCGCTCAGGCCGCCGTCCAGGCGCGCAGCTTCTCCGGGTTGCGCATCGCCCAGATGTGGGTGATCCCCCCGTCCGCCACGTCGAAGGCGAGCACCGTCACCGTGACCCCGTCCACCTGTGCCACCAGGCCGAGTTGCCCGTTGACCGTGCGCTCCAGCAGCTCGATCCCGGGCTGCAGGTCCCGAATCGCCGTGAACGCCCGCACGACCTCCTCGCGCCCCACGATCGGCCGCAGCACCGCCGGTACGACGCCGCCGCTGTCCGGGGTGGACGTCGCGCCCGGGTCCAGCAGCCCGACCAGGGCGCCGATGTCCTTCGCCGCCCAGGCCCGCCGGAACTCCCGTACCAGCGCGTCGTGGTGGCCCGCCGCCGCGGGCCGGCGCGCCGTGCGGACCCGGCGGCGCGCAGAGGCCGCCAGCTGCCGGCACGCCGCGGGTGACCGGCCGACGATCTCGGCGACCTCCGGGAACGGGTAGCGGAACACGTCGTGCAGCACGAACGCCACCCGCTCCGCCGGGGTCATCGACTCCAGTACCACGAGGAACGCCATGTGCACCGACTCGTCCATCGTCACCCGGTCCGCCGGATCCACCGCGTCCCCCTCCGCCCCGCCCACCCGGCCGCCGACCAGCCCGGTGCGGTCCGGCAGCGGCTCCGGCAGCCACTCGCCCACGTACCGCTCCCGCCGCGCCCGCGCCGAGCCGAGCAGGTCCAGGCAGATGCGGCCGGCGGCCTTCGTCAGCCAGCCGCCGGGGGAGACGACGGCGGCCCGGCGCTCCGCGGACATCCCGTACCAGCGGGCGTACGTCTCCTGCACCACGTCCTCGGCGTCGGCCAGGGAGCCGAGCATCCGGTAGGCGAGGTTGGTCAGCCGCCGCCGCTCGCTCGCGATCCCGGACCCCGGGTCGAGGCGGCCGGACTGCGACGCGGACGATGTGGTCATGGTGCCGGTGCTCCCTAGTTCGCGTGATGCCTCTCCCTCCGTATGACGAAACGGCGCGCCGGAGTGTGAGCCCCCGGAGCGTCACACCTGCGGCGGCCGGTTCGTCTTGGTCGCAGGGGTCGCGCGGGGCAGGCGCATGGCCCATCGTGAACCATCCCCGAGCCGGACCGCACAAGGAGAGGCCCACCATGGAATCCGAGACCCCCGTCAGGGCGGCCGTCATCTACTACAGTGCCGGCGGCACCGTGCATGCCCTCGCCCTCGCCGCCGCCGAGGGCGCGGAGAAGGCGGGCGCGGAGGTCCGCCTGCGCCGGGTGCCGGAGACAGCCCGGAACACAGGGCAGCACACAGCGCAGGACCCAGCGCAGGACCCAGCGCAGCGCACAGGGCAGGACCCAGCGCAGCCGGCAGTGCCGGACACGGCGGAGGGCGGCGCGGCGGAGGTGAGACCCGGCTCGCCCCTGAGCGGCCGGGAGGCCGTCGGCGTGCCCGAGGCCGCCGTCGGCGACCTGGACTGGGCCGACGTGGTCCTCTTCGGCACCCCGACGCGACTCGGGAGCATGTCCGCCCCGGTGAAGGCGTTCATCGAGACCACCGGCCCGCTGGGGTCCGCCGGCGGCCTCGCGGACAAGGTGTACTCGGCCTTCACGTCCTCCGGCACCGCCCGCAGCGGCTCCGGCGCCGGCCTGCTGGCGCTGGTCAACGTCTTCTGCCACTGGGGCGGCGTCATCG
>NZ_JACBXC010000845.1 GCF_013870535.1 Streptomyces phytophilus
GACGCCACCGTGTCCGCCTCCGCCGCCGTCTTGTCGTCCCGGTACCGCACCACGCGCGCGAACCGCAGCGTCACCCCCTCCGGGTAGCGCGGCGAGCGCTGCACCCCGTCGAACGCGATCTCCACCACCAGCTCCGGCACCACCACCACCCCCCAGTCCTTGTGCGCCACCGCCAGCTCCTGCAGCCGCTCCGTCTGCCACGCCAGCAGCGCGTCCGTCATCCCCTTGAACGTCTTGCCGAGCATCGCGAACGAGCCGTCCTCGCGCCGGGCGCCGAGGTGCAGGTTCGACAGCGTGCCCGTACGCCGCCCGTGGCCCCACTCCGCCGCCAGCACCACCAGGTCCAGCGTGTGCACCGGCTTCACCTTCAGCCACGCCGCCCCGCGGCGGCCCGCGCTGTACTCCGAGTCCAGCGCCTTGACGACGACGCCCTCGTGGCCCCGCGCCAGCGTCGCGGCGGTGAACTCCCGCGCCGCCGCCCGCTGCTCCGCGTCCCCGGGGTCGGGCACCTCGATCCGCCGCACGCGGCGCGGCGCGGGCGTGATCCGGGCCAGCTCGGTGTGGCGCTCGCGCACCGGGGCGGTCAGCAGGTCGCGGCCGTCGACGGCGAGCAGGTCGAAGAAGACCGGATACACCGGCAGCGTCTCCTGCGCCCCCGCCACGTCGACCCGGGAGCCCACCCGGCCGGCGACCTCCTGGAAGGGGCGCGGGTCACCGCCCTCGCCGAGCGCGATCACCTCGCCGTCGAGCACGGCCGACGCCGCGCTCAGCTCGTGGGCGGCGGTGACGACCTCGGGGAGCCGGTCGGTGATCTCGTCGAGCGTGCGGGTGTAGATCCGTACGTCGTCGCCGTCGCGGTGCACCTGCACCCGGATGCCGTCGAGCTTCTCCTCCACCGCGCACGGGCCGAGCTTGCCGATCGCCTCGTCGACGTCCTTCGCGGACTGCGCGAGCATCGGCTGCACGGGGCTGCCGACCGACAGCCGGAAGTCCGCCAGCGCCTCCGGACCGCGGGAGAGCACCGCCTCGGCGACCGTACCCACGGAACCTGCGAGCATCACCGCGCGCCGCACCCGCGCCGGGTCGGTGTCCACCGCGGCGGCCAGGCCCTCGGCCGCGAGCGCGTCCAGCGCGCCCTGCCGCAGCTCGCCGCCGATCAGCCCGGCGAGGAACCGCTGCTCCTCCGTCGTGGCGGCGCCCAGCAACTCGTGCAGCAGCCGGCGCCGCTCGGCCTGCGCGCCCTTGCCGGAGACGGCGGCGATGGCGTCGAAGGCGTCGTGCACCTCGCGCACGGTCAGCCGCGGCTGCCGGGCGGCCGGGGGCGCGTCCTTCAGCGCGCTCCAGCCCACGCCGGTCCTGCGCTGCGGCAGCCGCCCCGCCAGATACGTGACCACGAGGGGCGCGTCGGCGGGCTCGGCCTCGCGGAACACCGCGGCGAGCAGCGCGGTCTTCTCCGTACGGGCCCGGGTGGCGGCGATCTCCCGCGAGGTACGGGCGAGGTCGGCGAAGAGCATGCCCCCATCGTCACCCACCCCGCTGACATCCGCTCCGCGACGGCCGCCGGGCCGGGTCAGCCGCCGCCCATGAACCTGCCCAGCGGCGCCACCAGCTCGTCCTCCTCGTACGACAGATGCGACAGCAGCGCCTCTGCCAGCAGGTCGACCGCGCCGCGCAGCTCCGCCGTCCCCTCCGGGTCCGCGACGAAGGCGACCAGCGCGCGGTCGACGCGCTCCAGCACGTCGTGTATGACGAGGTGCTCCTCCGACAGCCGGTCGAGCACGGGCGCGAGCCGCGGGTCGAACCGGCGCAGCTGCGGGAACAGCTGCTGGTCCTCGGTGGTGTGGTGGAGGGTGACGAACCGGCAGTACGCGGCGCAGTGGGCGCCGAGGGACCAGTTGTTCTGCCGCAGGGTCATCGTCGCTATGTGCGAGCGGGCGGCGGAGGCGGTGAGGGTGCCGCCGGCCACCTGGACGACCAGCTCGCGCAGCCGCTCCAGCTCGTCGCGCAGGTGGTCGTGGACCTCGACCAGGTGGTGGCCCGCGGAGACGTCCTCGCCGGGGCGGGCCGCGCGGGCCCCGGGCACGGTGGGACGGGTGCTCTCGTTCCAGAGCGGTGCTCTCGAAGTGGATCGCTGCTCTCGCCCGGCCGTACCGGACGGACCGCCGTCACCCCGCTGACCCGGCACCCGGGCCCCCTCCCGCTCGCCGTACACCTGCTCAGGCACCGCGCCCACGCTCCCCGGCGACCAGTTCGCGCACGGCCGGGGCGATCTCGCCGACGAAGCGCTCGATCTCCTGCGGGTCGCCGGTCATCAGCAGGAACGTGCCCGTGCCGTACGACAGCGCGAACTCCGCGAGCTGCTCCGCCGGGTGCTCCTGGCCGAGGTTGAGCAGCCGCCGCACGTCCCCGGGCGCACGCCCCGCCGCCACCGCGGCCTCGTCGATCACGGCGTTGCCCTCGGCGAGCGCGGCGGGCGAGTCGAAGTACGGCAGCGAGGGCAGCCACCCGTCCGCCGCGCGGCCGACGAGGCGCAGCATCCGCGGCTTGTACGCGCCGAGCCAGATCTGCATGTCGTGCGCCGGCCGCGGCCCGCGCTTGGCGCCCTGCACTTGGTAGTGCCGCCCGTCGAAGCGGATCCCGCCGCGGGTGTCGGTGTCCCACGTCTCGCGGATGATCCGGATCCCCTCGTCCAGCGCCTCGACGGCCTCGCCCGGCGAG
>NZ_JACBXC010000846.1 GCF_013870535.1 Streptomyces phytophilus
AGGCGCTCCGCGAGGAGGCCGCGGCGCAGGTGCCGGCGGCGCGGGCGACGACGAGTTGGGGGACGCCGGCACTGGACATCCGTGCGGGTGTGGTCGCGCAGTTGGATGTGCTGGGTGTGGGAATGATCACAGTGTCGGACGTGTGCACGCTGGAGTCCGGGGACCACTTCTCGTACCGGCGTGAGGGCGCCACGGGCCGGCATGCCGGGTACGTGTGGCTGGACGGGGAATGATGGACGGGATCACGGGGGACGGCGGGGTGCCCGAGGCGGCGGAGCGGGAGCGCCGGGGCGAGTTGGCGGCGAATCTGGCGCAGGTGGAGGAACGTATCGCCGGCGCGTGCGCCGCGGCGGGCCGCAAGCGCGAGGAGGTCACCCTCGTCGTCGTGACCAAGACCTACCCGGCGAGCGACGTGCTGCTGCTGGCGGACCTCGGCGTCCGGCACGTGGCCGAGAACCGCGACCAGGAGGCCGCGGGCAAGGCCGCGTGGTGTGCGGAGCGGGGTGCGGACGCGGCGCTCACATGGCACTTCGTC
Source organism: Streptomyces phytophilus (assembly GCF_013870535.1). Lineage (GTDB taxonomy): Bacteria > Actinomycetota > Actinomycetes > Streptomycetales > Streptomycetaceae > Streptomyces > Streptomyces phytophilus. The sequence goes on from NZ_JACBXC010000846.1 coordinate 536, forward strand.
GGCCAGTTGCAGACCAACAAGGCGCGTTCCGTGGCCCGCTACACGGACTACGTGCACTCCGTCGACCGCCCGCGGCTGGTCGCGGCGCTCGCCGCCGCGGCGGTGCGCGAGGGCCGCGAACTGGGCTGCCTGCTGCAGGTGGCGCTCGACAAGGACGCGGAGTCCGGCGAGGATTCCGGCAGCGGTGCGACGGGGGACCGCGGGGGTGTCGCGCCCGGTGACGTACCGGCGCTCGCGGACGCGGTGGCGGCGGCCCAAGGGCTGCGGCTGTGCGGGCTGATGACGGTTGCGCCGCTGGCCGGGGCGTACGCGGGCCGGCAACGGGCGGCGTTCGAGCGGCTGATGGAAATCTCATCCGGCCTGCGCGTCGCGCATCCTGCTGCAACCATGGTCTCGGCGGGGATGAGCGGGGACCTGGAGGAGGCAATTGCCGCAGGAGCGACACACGTACGCGTCGGCACCGCGGTACTCGGAGTCCGGCCTCAGCTCCGGTAACGTCGCCAAACGAGTCGGACGACAGTAGAAAATAAGCTTCATTCCCGGTCAATTCAGGCAGGGCAGCGTGGATCACGTCACTGGCGAAGGTCGATCCACCGCAGAGCGGAGGGCGTAGAGCATGGCCGGCGCAATGCGCAAGATGGCGGTCTACCTCGGCCTCGTGGAGGACGATGGGTACGACGGCCCGGGGTACGACCCCGACGACGAGTTCGAGCCGGAGCCCGAGCCCGAGCGGCGCCACCGCCACCAGGCCCCGCAGCCGCCGCAGCAGGAGGAGCCGCCCCGGGCGATCGCCTCGCCGCCGGCGCAGCGGGAGCGGCCCACGGACCGGGAGCCGGCGGGGCGTTCACCCGGACTGCTGCCCGAATCGGGGCGTTCGGGGCGAATCGCTCCCGTGTCTTCCATCACACCTGACCGTCCCAGCATGGAGAAGAGTGCGCCGGTGATCATGCCCAAGGTCGTGTCGGAGCGGGAGCCTTACCGGATCACGACGCTCCACCCGCGTACGTACAACGAGGCGCGTACCATCGGGGAACACTTCCGCGAGGGCACGCCTGTGATCATGAACTTGACCGAGATGGACGACACGGACGCGAAGCGACTTGTCGACTTTGCGGCTGGACTCGTCTTCGGTCTGCACGGCAGCATCGAGCGCGTGACCCAGAAAGTGTTCCTGTTGTCGCCTGCTAACGTCGACGTAACAGCGGAGGACAAGGCCCGCATCGCAGAGGGTGGGTTCTTCAACCAAAGCTGAGCCAAGCAACACTGTGCGAGCGGCCGTGGGGCCGGAACGCGAAGGGGAGAGGACCACAGCGAGATGGACGTCGCGCTTCAAGTGATCTACATCGCGCTGTTCGTTTTCCTCATCGTGCTGATCTTCCGGTTGATCATGGACTACGTGTTCATGTTCGCCCGCTCCTGGGAGCCGGGCAAAGCCATGGTGGTGCTGCTTGAGGGCGCCTACACGGTCACGGATCCACCACTCAAGCTCCTGCGGCGGTTCATTCCGCCACTGCGTCTAGGGGGCGTGGCGCTGGACCTGTCCTTCTTCGTCCTGATGATCATCGTCTACATCCTGCTCACCGTGGTGGGCGGCGCGAGGTGATGGTGGAACGGGACGGAGAGTGTCGATATGCCGATGTCGCCGATGACTACGTTGAGGTGAAGAAATGCCGCTGACCCCCGAGGACGTGCGGAACAAGCAGTTCACGACCGTCCGACTCCGAGAGGGCTACGACGAGGACGAAGTCGACGCGTTCCTCGACGAGGTCGAGGCCGAACTGACCCGGCTGCTCCGCGAGAACGAGGACCTGCGGGCCAAGCTGGCCGCCGCGACCCGGGCCGCGGCGCAGAACCAGGGGATGCGCAAGGGGCCCGAGCCGCAGGACCGCCCCGGTCCGCCCGGACACGGCGGGCCGGTGCCCGCCGCCATATCGGGCCCGCAGCCGGTGCCGCCGCAGCAGATGGGCCCGCCGCAGGGCGGCCCGCCCCAGCTGCCTTCCGGCGCACCCCAGCTGCCCGCAGGTCCCGGCGGCATGGGCCCGGGTGGCCCCGGCGGTCCCGGTGGTCCTCCCGGCCACGGTCCGCACGGCCCCGGCCCGATGGGTACCGGCGGCCCGGGCGGTCACGGCGGCCCCGGCGGTCCGGTGCACGCCCCGCACGGCGGCCCGCCGCAGCAG
>NZ_JACBXC010000847.1 GCF_013870535.1 Streptomyces phytophilus
CGAAAGAGCGGCCCTCTGCGCGTGCCACCACGTCGCGCAGAGGGCCGCCTCCCCTGTGCCGGCGTCGCCCAATACGCCGGCGGTGCCGCTGCCGTACCGGGGACCGTCACCTCCCGGTCGGCAGCGCGTCGTCGTGTCCCCTATATGCCCCTCACAAATTCACAACCCACATCTACCCGCGAGTAGATTTCTCCGGGGCTGCGGGACGGCGCGTACGCCCGGCGCGATCGGTGCAAACGCGCGCGGGGGGCGGCTACGGCACGACGACGACGGGCCGTTGCGCCCGCCGGGCGAGGCGGCCCGCCACCGAGCCGAAGATGCGGCCCACGATGCCCTGCGTGGAGCCGACCACGATGGCGTCGGCCTCGTACTCCCGGCCGACCTCCTCCAGTTCGTGGCAGATGTCGCCGCCGCGCTCGACGAGGATCCAAGGGACGTCGGACAGGTAGTCGGCGCAGGCGAGTTCGAGACCGAGCACTTCGGTGCGGTGGTCCGGGACGTCCACGAAGACGGGCGGCTCGCAGCCGGCCCAGACGGTGGTGGGCAGCCGGTTGGCCACGTGCACGATGATCAGGCCGCAGCCCAGCCGCCGCGCCATCCCTACCGCGTAGGCCAGGGCGCGTTCACTGGACGTGGAGCCGTCGAAGCCGCAGACGACGCCGTGCTTGAACGCGGGATCGCAGCCTTGGCGCGGCTCGGCCGCCGCTTCCAGGTCGGCCGTGGGATCGGCGACCGGCTTGCGGTCCGCGGGTTCGGGGATTTCGTGACCGGCCATCGGTGTCTCGGCGAAGGGAATCCTCGTGGCTGGAGGGGCGCGACTTGCTGTGTCCGGGCTTGCTGTGTCCGGGAATCATCTTCCCAATCCCGTACAACAAGGGTACGGCGACACTACCTCCCTTGCCCAGGGGCGGGCGGCGGTATGCCAGGCAGCCCCGGCGAACGGTTCACAGGAGCATGCCGCAGTGCGGCGTCCCGCGCAACGCCGTCGGGTCGGGGCGGCGGTCCGGCGATCGGTCCCGGACACCGCCGGGGGCGCACGGCGGCGGCGCTCACGGATCCGCCGTCCGCCCCTCGTGCCGCCCCCCACGCTTCCGTGCGCTGGCGCCGCGCCCCCCGGCCGTGTCGTCGCCCCCGCGAAGGCAAACGTCGCGCGTGCGCCGGGGTCGCGCCGCAGGACACGGCGGGGGCGTGCGGTTCACCGGCGTTTTCGCGGCTCGGTGCGTGCGTACGCCCGTTGTTGAGGGGACAACCTCCTGTGACCCGATCTTTTCGGCCAACTTCCCTTCTGCACACCGGAGTTGCGAGACTTAAGGCTGGAACGTTCCGGGCTCGGGGGGCTGGGGGCGCAGTCGGGGCGCACGAGCCTTGCACGTCGGAGAACCGGAGGGGGGTGGCCTTCCTTGTCGCGTGAACCAGTGAAATCGTTCGCGATCGAAAGCTTCACGCCAGGTTTCCACGCCGGCATGGAGGCAGGGCCGAACCTGTCCCGCGTGTCACACAAGACGCGTTTTACCTGTCGTTATAGATGCAGGGCCGAACCTGTCCGATCGGTCGGACAACACACAGTAGATTTGATCTTGGCCGAGAGACCGAGATCGTCCCGGGGGTGTAGGTGCAGGACGCGGAGGAAGAGAGAAGCGAGGGGGCTTAGCGTCATGAGCCAGGACTCCACCGGAGCGGGCGCAACGATCCGGTCCGGCGGGCCACGCACACCCGAGGTGGCGGGAGCGACGGTGCGGGGTGAGGTACCACGCCCACCCAGACGGCGCCGTGAAGTCGTCGCCGTGCTGCTGTTCAGCGGTGGCCCCGTCTTCGAGAACTCCATCCCCCTGTCCGTCTTCGGAGTCGACCGCCAGGACGCCGGCACCCCCCGGTACCGGCTGCTGGTCTGCGCCGGTGAGGACGGCCCGCTGCGGACCACCGGGGGCCTGGAGCTCTCGGCGCCGTACGGGCTGGACGCGCTGGCCCGCGCCGGCACCGTCGTCGTACCCGCGTGGCGCTCCATCACCCAGCCGCCGCCCGCCGCGGCGCTGGACGCGCTGCGCCGGGCGCACGAGGACGGCGCCCGCATCGTCGGGCTGTGCACCGGCGCGTTCGCGCTGGCCGCGGCCGGGCTGCTCGACGGCCGCCCGGCCACCACCCACTGGATGTACGCGCCGACGCTCGCCAAGCGCTACCCGTCGGTCCACATGGACCCGCGCGAGCTGTTCGTCGACGACGGCGACATCCTGACGTCGGCCAGCACGGCCGCGGGCATCGACCTCTGCCTGCACCTGGTGCGCCAGGACCACGGCGCCGAGGCCGCCGCCGCGCTCTCCCGGAGGCTGGTGGTGCCCGCGCGGCGCGGCAGCGGCCAGGAGCGCTACCTCGACAGGTCTTTACCCGAGGAGATCGGCGGGGACCCGCTGGCGGAGGTCGTGGCCTGGGCGCTGGAGAACCTGCACGAGCAGTTCGACGTGGAGACTCTGGCGGCCCGCGCGTACATGAGCCGACGCACGTTCGACCGGCGGTTCCGCTCGCTCACCGGCAGCGCACCACTGCAGTGGCTGATCACCCAGCGGGTGCTTCAGGCGCAGCGGCTGCTGGAGACGTCGGACTTCTCCGTGGACGAAGTGGCAGGGCGCTGCGGCTTCCGCTCGCCCGTCGCGCTGCGCGGGCACTTCCGCCGCCAGCTCGGCTCCTCCCCGGCCGCGTACCGGGCGGCCT
>NZ_JACBXC010000848.1 GCF_013870535.1 Streptomyces phytophilus
GTCCTCCTGACCGCCGCCGCCCGCGTGACGCCCGTGGCTACCCCCCATATCCCGGCCGCCCCAGCGAGCCGACGCGGTCCGGCGGCCACCCCCGCCAGTCCGCCCTGCCGATCACCTTGTCCACCGAGACCGTGCCGCCGCCCGGCGACCCGAGGTGGTCGCGGGAGTCGCGGGAGTCGCTGCGGTGGTCGCCCATGACCCACAGCCGCTCCGGCGGCACGATGATGTCGAACTCGACCAGCGACGGGGCGTCGCCCGGATACAGGTACTCCCGCTCGTCGAGCGGCTCTCCGTTCACCGTCACCCTCCCCCGTGCGTCGCAGCAGGCCACCCGGTCGCCGCCGACACCGATGACGCGCTTGACGTAGTCGGTGCCGTCGGGCTCCGCAAGTCCGGTGGCCGCGCCGGCCTTGCGCAGCAGGCCCGGCACCGGTCCCCCGTCGCCGCCCGCGGCGGCGAAGGTCCCGGAGCCGTCGAAGACGACAACGTCTCCGCGCGCCGGTTCGTCCCCGAACGCGTAAGCGAGCTTGTTGACCAATACCCGGTCGCCGGGCTGGAGAACCGGCTCCATGGAACTGCTCGGCACCAGGAACGGCTGGACGACGAAAGCGCTGACGAGCAGCCCGACGACGGTGCAGCCGACCGCGAGCGCGAAGGCCCAGCGCAGCGGTCGGACAAAAGAGGAGCGCGACTTCTCCTCCTGCCCGGACTCCGGGGAGGAGGAGTCGTCGCGCTCCTCGGGCCGCGGCTCTGTGTCCATCGCAGCGAAGCCTAATATGGCGGTTCGCCCGCGTGGACCGGCCGCGTCAGCTCTCGCGCTTCTCCTTGATCTTCGCGGCCTTGCCGCGGAGGTCGCGCAGGTAGTACAGCTTGGCGCGGCGTACCTGGCCGCGGGTCACGAGCTCGATCTTCTCGACGACCGGGGTGTGTACGGGGAAGGTGCGCTCGACGCCGACGCCGAAGCTGACCTTGCGGACCGTGAAGGACTCGCGGACCCCGGCGCCCTGCCGGCGGATGACGACACCCTTGAACTGCTGGACACGGGAGCGGCTGCCCTCGATGACGCGCACGTGCACGTTGACCGTGTCACCGGGCCGGAAGGGCGGTACGTCGTCGCGCAGGGAGGCTGCGTCGACGCTTTCGAGAAGGTTCATGACCGTCTGCTTTCTTCGCCGATGCCACAGGTCATCGACAAGAGTCCGAAGTGGGACAGAGGATGCTGCAGCGTCGTACGGGCGTCGTGTCCCCCCGTGGCAGGGGCGCCGCGTCGGACGGCAGGCAGCAGCCGCCTATTCTTCCACGTCGCCGGCCGTACGCCAAAATCGCCCGTCGGGTCCCTCGGTCCAGCCGAGCCCGGCGAGCAGCGCCCTGTCGTGCTTGTCGTACGCACCCGGGCCGGCCCGTTCGATCAGGTCGGGGCGGACCTCCGCGGTGCGGCGCAGGGCCTGGTCGCGGCGCCAGCGGGCGATGCGGCCGTGGTCGCCGCTGAGCAGCGTCTCGGGTACGGGCCGGCCGCGCCAGTCGGGCGGCTTGGTATAGACGGGGCCTTCGAGGAGGTCGGCCATGGCGCCGGGGGCGAAGGAGTCGTCCTGGTGGGAGGCCGCGTTGCCCAGGACGCCGGGCAGCAGGCGGACGACGGCTTCGGCGATGACGAGGACGGGGGCCTCGCCGCCGGCGAGGACGTAGTCGCCGATGGACACCTCGTGCAGGCGGTAGCGGGCGGCGTACTCCTCGACGAGGCGGCGGTCGATGCCCTCGTAGCGGGCGGGGGCGAAGACGAGCCAGGGCTCGGCGGCCAGTTCCACGGCCAGTTCCTGGGTGAAGGGGCTGCCGCTGGGCGTGGGGACGACGAGCACGGGGTCGCCTGGCCCCGATTCGGCGACGGCGTCGAGGGCGGCGCCCCACGGCTCGGGTTTCATGACCATGCCGGGGCCGCCGCCGTAGGGGGTGTCGTCCACGGTGTTGTGCCGGTCGAACGCCCACTCCCGCAGGTCGTGGACGCGGACGTCGAGCACGCCGCGGTCGATGGCCTTGCCGAGGAGCGAGAGCCGCAGCGGCTCCAGGTACGCGGGGAAGATCGAGACGACGTCGATCCTCACGCGGGGCCCTCTCCCCCGTCGCCGCCCTCGCGTGCGCCGTCCCGGCCACCGCCGGCGGTCACGTCCAGCAGCCCGGGCGGCGGCTCGACGACGACGCGCTGCGCGTCGAGGTCGATCTCGGGCACGATCTCGGTGACGAACGGGATCAGCGCCTCACCGCCGTCGGGGCGGGCGACGACCAGCAGGTCCTGGTACGGCAGGTGGGCCACCTCCGCGACGCGCCCCACGGGGGTGCCGTCGCGCAGGACGACGTCGAGGTCGGCCAGTTGGTGGTCGTAGAACTCCTCGGGGTCCTCCGGGGTGGCCTCGGGGTCCACGTCGGCGACGAGGAGGGTGTTGCGCAGGGCCTCCGCGGCGGTGCGGTCGGCGACGCCCTCGAAGCGCAGGAGCAGCCGACCGCTGTGCACCCGCCCGGTGGCGATGGTCAGCGGCCCGGTGTCTGCCGGGTCGGTGGTGAGGACGGCGCCGGGCGCGAGCCGCCGCTCGGGCTCGTCGGTGCGTACCTCGACGGTGACCTCGCCCTTGATCCCGTGGGCGCGGCCGATCCGCGCGACTACGAGTTGCACGGGTGCCTTCCTCTTCGTACGTCGT
>NZ_JACBXC010000849.1 GCF_013870535.1 Streptomyces phytophilus
CGCGGGCCGCGATCTCCTTCAGCCGCAGCGACAGCTGCAGCGTCGAGGGCCGGTCGTCCGGCGTCTTCGCCAGGCACGTGCGCAGCAGCGGCGCCAGTGCGTCCGGCACCCCGTCGAGCAGCGGCTCCTCGTGCACCACCCGGTAGAGCATCACCTCGGAACTGCCCTGCCCGAACGGCGAGTCGCCCGTCGTCGCGTACGCGAGCGTGGCGCCCAGCGAGAACACGTCACTCGCCGGCGTCACCGGCTGCCCCCGCACCTGCTCGGGCGCCAGGAACCCGGGGGAGCCGACCGCCGTACCGACGTGCGTCAGCGTGGAGGCGCCCGTCGCCCAGGCGATGCCGAAGTCGATGATCCGCGGGCCCTTGGGGGAGAGCAGGATGTTGGACGGCTTCAGGTCGCGGTGCACCACGCCCGCCTCGTGCACGGCGACCAGGCCCTCCGAGAGCGCCGCGCCGATCGCCGCGACCCGGGCGGCCATGAGCGGCCCCTCGTCGCCGACCTTGTCGTGCAGGGAGGGCCCCGGTACGTACTGCGTGGCGAACCACGGGCGGTCCGCGTCCAGGTCGGCCGCCACCAGCCGCGCCGTGCAGCCGCCGCGGATCCGCCGGGCGGCGGAGACCTCGCGGGCGAACCGCGAGCGGAACTCCTGATCCTCCGCCAGATCCGGCCGGATCACCTTGAGCGCGACCCGCTGGCCGCGCCGGTCCGAGCCCAGGTAGACCACGCCCATGCCGCCCGCGCCGAGCCGCCGGTGGATCCGGAACGAGCCGACGACACGCGGATCCTCACGACGGAGCCGCATCATCGCCATACCGTAACCATCCCCGCTGCCCGGTCTGTCTGCCGTGCACAGCTTACGGACTTGACCGCCGCTCGCGCTGGCAGGGCGCCGTGCGGCGGGCCGAATTGTCAGTCCCGGGTGGGATCCTGGAGGTATTGCCGGGCCCAAGTGCGGCCCCTAGGAAGGGGGATGCGGGACAGGTGAAGGGCGATCGAGTGGAGATAGTCGTGGACGCGGGGGACACGACGAGGACGTACCAGGTGGTGGCCTCGCGCGCCGGCCGGAGGGTCGAGACGTCGGTGCGCCGGGGCGTGGTCGAGGTGAGCGAGGTGACGCGCAGCGGGTCGGTGGTGCGCACGGCGCGGTTCATGGCCACCAGGGTGCTGGCCCTGGTGGAGCAGCCCGTGCCGCGGTCGGACGGCGAGGTCCCCCTCGGGGAAGACCCCGGGACGTAGTACGCGGTCTCCACCCACGGGAGTAGCGACTTCCCGCCTCAGTCATCCTCCGGGAGGCCAGGCAATCGGTACGCGGGCATGACGACCCGTGCCGATCATTTCCCTAATGTTGTCGTCAAGCGGCGGGCGCAGCACTCGTCCCCCGAGGTCGGACGCCCGCCGCCCCAACACAGGAGTGGGAGCCATGGAGAGAACAGCGGAGCACGCCGCACGGCCCAAGGCCGTCGCCGGGGCGCTCGCCGCGTTCGGCGCACAGCCGTCGGAGCGCAGGCACCCGCTGGTCGCCCTCGCCATGGTGCTGCCCCTGGCGATCGTCCTCACCGTCGTCTTCGGCGGCTGGGAAGCGGTCATCACACATGCGTCGTCCGTGGCCGGAATGATGGGGCACTAGCCCCGTCAGGCCCGGGAGAGCGGCCCGGGCCGGGGACAGCCGGCTCAGCCCCGTGGGGACGGGGGTGCGGCGGACGGACGTGTACGCCCGGGCGTCTGGGGAGACGCCCGGGCTACGCGTTTTCCGGGCCCGTGCCCTTCCTCTCCCGGGTACCGCCCCCGTCACGTGCGCGGGCCGTCGTGGTACGGGCCCGAGGGCTGTCCCGCAGCGCCCGGGTGGTGTGCCCGCCGCCGGCAGGGCGGTGGACAACCGGACGGGGGTTCCGGACGATGGCGTGCATGGCCATGTGGACAATCCAGGCGGAGCCCGTCGACGGGGCCGGTGTCGAGGACGCGATGCGGCAGTACCTCACCGAGATGGGGTGGCGGGTCCTGGGGCGGGCGGTGACGGAGGAGGAGCTGCGCGGAGTGCTCGCGGAGGACCCCCACCACGATCTCGCCCCGCCCGACGGTGTGTTCCTCGTCGCCCGCAGCGGCGGCGGCGCGTTCCTCGGCTGTGCCGGGGTACGGCTGCTGGCAGGCGAGCCTGCGACGGCAGAGCTGAAGCGCATGTTCGTGCGCCCGGCAGGGCGTGGCGCGGGGCTGGGCCGGGGGCTGCTGCTGGCCGCCGAGGCGTCCGCCGCGGCACTGGGCGCCGAGCGGGTCGTGTGTGAGACCAATACCCAGCTCACCGAGGCCCGGGCCCTGTACATGGGACACGGATATGAAGAGACCGCGCCGTACGTCGGTCACGGCAAGGCGGACCATTGGTACGCCAAGGCCCTCGGCTGAGGACCCGCCCGGCAGGCGCTGACCATCGAGAAGACGGTCTACGGGGCTGCCCTTAGGATGAGCCGGTGCGCGCACGCCTCGTCGACCGGCTGGCGGAGCTGAGCCGGGGGGCCGGCGAGCCCGCGGTGATCGTCGACCGCCCGGACGTGACCGTCGTACGCAGCGGAGGCACCGTACTCAAGGCCCACGCCCCGCGCCTGGACCCCGCCGCACTCGCCACCCGGCTCCGGGTGGCCGCGCACCCGCTGCTCGCGGGCATCCTGCTGACGCCGCTCGGCGAGCTGACCGG
>NZ_JACBXC010000085.1 GCF_013870535.1 Streptomyces phytophilus
CTGGCTCGCCCGAATCCGCCGCTGAGCGGCCAACGCACCGCGGTTCGCGGCGCGTTGGCGCCCCGGGTCCTTCCGCCTGCCGGCGGGGACCCGGGGCGCTCACGCGTGTAGCCTGCCGTCCCGACGGGAGCGGTCTCGCCCTCTTGTGCGTACAACGAATACGTGTCTGGCTAGTCACTACCAGTCCGCCGGGCAGGTGAGGAAGGGAGAGTCCGGTGCGGGCAGACCCACAACTGCGCGCCATCCCACGAGCGTCGGGGTGGCTTCCGCTCGTCGGCCACCTCCGGCCCCTGATGCGCGACCCTCTCGGCTTCATCTCGTCGCTTCGCGACGACGGCGACGTCGTGCGCGTCGAACTCGGCCGCCAGCCCATGGTCTTCGTCACCAGCGCAGAACTCGTGCACGACATCTACGTGAAGCAGGCGCGGGCCTTCGACAAGGGCCGGCTCTTCGACCGCATGGCCCCGCTCGTCGGCGGCGGCCTCGCCTCCGCCGACGGCGAGACGCACCTGCGGCACCGCAGGCTCATCCAGCCGGCCTTCCACCGCCAGCGCCTCGCCGTCTACGGGGACGTCATCGCCCGGCGCGCCCGCGACCTCGCCGACTCCCTGGAGCCGGGCCGGGAAATCGCCGTCGACGAGCTGATGAGCGACTACGCGATCGGCACCCTCGCCGAGACCATGTTCGCGTCCGACCTGGGCAGGCCGGCGATCCGGGCGGTGCGCCGCGACATCCCCGTGGTCCTGGACACGATGCTCACCCGGGCACTGCTGCCGCCGGTCCTGGACCGGCTGCCGATCCCCGCCAACCGCCGCTTCCTGGCCGCCGCCGGCAGGCTCCGGCAGGTCATCGACGACGTCATCACCGCCACCCGGCAGGCCGACGCCACCCACACGGACCTGCTGTCGATGCTGCTGGCCGCCCGGGACGAGGAGACCGGTGCCGGGCTCAGCGACGCCGAGGTCCGCGACGAACTGGCGACCATGCTCTTCGCCGGCACCGAGACGGTCGCCTCCACCTTCGCGTGGACGTTCCACGAACTCGCCCGGCACCCGGAGGCCGAGCAGCGCCTCCTCGCCGAGATCGACGAAGTTGTGGGCAGCGGGCCGGTCGCCTTCCGGCACGTACGCGACCTGACCTACACCCGGGCGGTGCTGGACGAGGTGATCCGGCTGCACGGCGTCGTCCTCCTGGCGCGCCGCACCGCCCGCCCCGTGCGGCTGGGAAGCGCCGACCTCCCCGAGGGGACCGAGGTCGCCTTCAGCCTCTACGCGGTGAACCGCGACCCCCGCGTGTACGCGGACGCCGATGCCTTCCGCCCCGAACGGTGGCTGGCGGACGACCGGCCGGCGGCCTCGGAACCGGTACGGCAGACGTTCACCCCGTACGGAGCGGGCAACCGCATGTGCATCGGCGACGCCTTCGCCCGGGCGGAGATCGCCCTCACCCTCGCCACCGTCCTGCCCCGCTGGCAGCTCAGATCGCGGCCGGGCTACGCGGTCGAGGAGGCCACCGCGGCGATGGCCCGCCCGAAGCACGTGCCCATGACCGTGCACCCGCGTTCCGTGGCACCCCCACGGCAGTCGGCCGCCTAGTGCACGACGGAAGGCCGTCCGGCAGGCGGCGACCCGCCGGCCGTACGGCTGCGCAGCACGCAGAAGCCCCCGGACAACCCGAGGTGATCCACATGGACCGCGAGCCGACGATTCCCCCGCTGTTCTCGCCTCTCGCCCCCGCCATCCACGCGCGCCACGAGATCGTCAACAAGCAGACCGCCCTGTGGGCGAACGCCTTCGAGATCGGCTCACCGGAGCTGCGGGACCGGCTCGTCGACCACGACATCGGCACCTTCGCCGCCCGCATCCTCCCCGAGGGGCGCGAGGAAGTCGTGCAGCTCACCGCGGACTTCATCGTCTGGCTCTTCGGCGTCGACGACGGCCACTGCGAGGAAGGCGCCCTGGGCACGCGGCCGCACGAGCTGCTCGGCGAGCTGTCCCGCATGCTGCGCGTCGCCGAGAACCCGCAGGTGCCGATGCTGCTGGACGACCCGCTCGCCGCGGGCCTGCGCGACCTGCGCCGCCGCATCGACGTCCACGCGACCCCCGGGCAGGCCACCCGCTGGGTCGAGGCCCTGCGCCAGTACTTCACCTCGGTGGTCTGGGAGGCGGGCCACCGCAGCCGGGGCACGGTGCCCGACCTCAACGACTACACCCTCATGCGGCTCTACGACGGCGCCACCTCGGTCATCCTGCCGCTGCTGGAGATGGCGTACGGCTACGACCTCCATCCCGGCGAGCGCGACCGGACCCCGGTGCGGGCCGCGGCCGAAATGGCGTTCTTCGTCATCACCTGGGACAACGACCTGTTCTCCCACCACAAGGAGAGCAGGAGCGGCAAGTACTTCCTCAACGTCCTGCGGGTGCTGCAGGATCCGGCCCACCACGGCCTCGCGCCCCAGGAAGCGATAACCACCGCCGTGGCCCAGCGCGACCGCGTCCTCTGCCTCTACCTGCGCCTGCGCAGGCAGCTCGCCGCGGAGGGCACCCCGCAACTGCGGCAGTACCTGCACAGCCTCGACGCCTTCGTCCGCGGGGCGCAGGACTGGGGGATCAGCTCGGTCCGCTACACCCGCCCCGACGACCCGGCGGGCCTGCCCACGACGTTCAGCGACACCCCCACGGACGACCGCACGACCCCCCTGGAAATCCCGAGCGTGGCGTGGTGGTGGGACCTGCCCGTTCCGTCCGGCACGGTCCGTACGGCCTGAGCCAGCGCGAACCGCGCACCGCGCACCGCGCACCGGCGGCCGTGCGGTGCTACCTCTTGTAGCGCTACACGCAGGCGCTTGCGCCCTTTTACCGCATCGCGAACCATGGCTCCATCAATGCGCCACCCGGAGCCGCCGCGGGCAATGAGGCATTCGCTCTGCTCGGCGCGGTTGCCGCGAAAGCACCCCGTCCGCCAGGGATATCGCGAATTCCCTGCACCTGCACTTGACGGTCCGCCCCGAAAAGAGGCTCAGCGAAAATCATGCCGCACTCCTCGCCCGGCAGATTCGCCGCGTCGCGACCCGACGCCCCCCGGACCAGCCCGACGGGGTCGCCGATCCCTCCGCGTACGCCCTGCGATGCGCAGGCCGCCCGGCACGGGAGGCGGATCCGCACTTTCCGGCGCGACCCCGTGTGGGGCCGGTCGCGGCAGCGCCCGCCGACCCGGCGCCGCGCCCCCTAGCCGACGGCGATGGCGATGATCAGGGCCAGGGTCCCGGCCACCAGCGGGCCCAGGATCTCGTACGCCCAGCGCACCGACACCGGCCCCTGCGCGCCCTCGCGGTCGGCGTAGGTGTACGCCAGCTCGCGCAGCTCGCGGATCGACTTGTCTGCCGCCGGGGTGAAGTCCTCCGGGGTCTGGTCCAGGTCGCCGGCGGCCGTGGCCCCCGGGCGGCGCATCGCCGGGTCCGACAGCGCCGTACGGCTGGACGGGCTGAAGAGCCCGCCGCCGCCCGCCGCGCGGTCCCGGCGGCGGTTGGCCTTCTTGCGGGCGCGCAGCGAGACGGGGATGGCCCACATCTGGTACGTGGCGTCCGCGGTGACGACCTCGCTGGAGTAACCCGCGCGGATCTCCTCGACCCGGCTCCACGGCACCACGATCGTGCGGAACGGGTTGCGCACCCGCAGCCGCTCCTCGCCCGCGTACACCACCGGCCGCAGCGTCAGCGACACCACCATCGGCACCCCCGCGACCAGCGCCGCCACCGCGACCGCCCGCGCCTGCCCGCTGCCGCGGACCAGGGCGTCGGCGCCGAGCCAGCCGCCGAGGGCGAGCAGCAGCACACCGGCGGCGATGCCGGCGACGGAGCGGTAGGCGCGGTCGGCGTACTTCGGCCGGGCGGCCGGGGTGTCCTTGCTCATGCCGCCGATTGTGCCCGACGGTCCGGATACGGACATCGCGCCGGTATTGCGGTCCCGCATCGATCCACGGGGAACGGGTGCCCACTCCCGGGACGCTACGCGGGTAGATATGCTCGTGTGGTGACCATGCCCCGCATACCCACCGCAGCCGCAGGGCCGCCGGCGTCCCTCGCGGACGTGACGGCCTCCGACGCCGCGCTCCGCCGCTTCCTGCACGGGCTGCCCGGCGTCGACCCGGTCGGCCTGGAGGCACGTGCCGCCGCCCTGGGCACCCGCTCCATCAAGACCACGGCCAAGGCGTACGCCCTGGACCTGGCGGTCTCGATGATCGACCTGACGACGCTGGAGGGCTCCGACACCCCCGGCAAGGTGCGCGCGCTGTGCGCGAAGGCCCGTACGCCGGACCCCACGGACCGGACGGCGCCAGCGGTCGCGGCCGTCTGCGTGTACCCGGACCTGGCCGCCGTCGCCGCCGAGTCGCTGGCCGGCTCCGGCGTCAAGGTCGCCTCGGTGGCCACCGCCTTCCCCTCCGGGCGGGCGGCGCCGGAGGTCAAGCTCGCCGACACCCGCGCCGCGCTGGCCGCGGGCGCCGACGAGATCGACATGGTCATCGACCGCGGCGCGTTCCTCGCCGGCCGCTACCTGGAGGTCTACGAGCAGATCCGCGCCGTGCGGCAGGCCGCGGCCGGCGCCCGGCTGAAGGTGATCTTCGAGACCGGCGAGCTGTCCACGTACGACAACATCCGGCGGGCCAGCTGGCTCGGCATGCTGGCCGGCGCCGACTTCATCAAGACCTCGACGGGCAAGGTCGGCGTGAACGCCACCCCCGCGAACACCCTGGTCCTCCTCGAAGCCGTACGGGACTACCGCGCGGCCACCGGCGTGCAGGTAGGCGTGAAGCCCGCGGGCGGCATCCGCACGGCCAAGGACGCGGTGAAGTTCCTGGTGCTCGTGAACGAGACGGCCGGGGACGACTGGCTGGACAACCGCTGGTTCCGCTTCGGCGCCTCCAGCCTGCTCAACGACCTGCTCATGCAGCGGCAGAAGCTGCGCACCGGCCGCTACTCCGGCCCCGACTACGTGACCGTGGACTAGAGGGGGTCAGAGCAGCATGACCGCTGAACACAAGCTCTTCGCCTACGCGCCCGCGCCCGAGTCCCGCTCGGTCGTCGACATCGCGCCCAGCTACGGCCTGTTCGTCGACGGCGAGTTCACCGACGCCGCCGACGGCCGGGTCTTCAAGTCCGTCGCCCCGGCGACCGAGGAGGTGCTCTCCGAGGTCGCACGCGCCGGCGAGGCGGACGTCGAGCGGGCGGTCGCCGCCGCGCGCCGGGCGTTCACCTCCTGGTCGGGGCTGCCCGGCGCGGAGCGCGGCAAGTACCTGTTCCGTATCGCCCGCATCATCCAGGAGCGCTCGCGCGAGCTGGCGGTGCTGGAGACGCTGGACAACGGCAAGCCGATCCGCGAGACCCGCGACGCCGACCTGCCGCTGGTCGCCGCGCACTTCTTCTACTACGCCGGCTGGGCCGACAAGCTCGGCCACGCCGGCTTCGGCGCGGACCCGAAGCCGCTGGGCGTCGCCGGGCAGGTCATCCCGTGGAACTTCCCGCTGCTGATGCTCGCCTGGAAGATCGCCCCCGCGCTGGCCTGCGGCAACACGGTGGTGCTCAAGCCCGCCGAGACCACCCCGCTGTCCGCGCTGTTCTTCGCCGACATCTGCCGCCAGGCCGGGCTGCCCCGCGGGGTGGTCAACATCCTGCCGGGCTACGGGGACGCGGGCGCCGCGCTCGTCGCGCACCCGGACGTCGACAAGGTCGCGTTCACCGGCTCGACGGCCGTCGGCAAGGAGATCGCCCGCTCCGTCGCCGGCACCGGCAAGCGGCTCACGCTGGAGCTGGGCGGCAAGGGCGCCAACATCGTCTTCGACGACGCGCCGGTCGACCAGGCCGTCGAGGGCATCGTCGGCGGCATCTTCTTCAACCAGGGCCAGGTGTGCTGCGCCGGCTCCCGGCTGCTGGTGCAGGAGTCGGTGGCCGACGAGGTGCTGGACGCGCTGAAGCGGCGCCTCGCCACGCTGCGGCTCGGCGACCCGCTGGACAAGAACACCGACATCGGCGCCATCAACTCCGCCGAGCAGCTCGCCCGCATCACGGAGCTGGCCGACGCCGGCGACGCGGAGGGCGCGCAGCGCTGGACGGCACCGTGCGAACTGCCCGGCAGCGGCTACTGGTTCGCGCCGACCCTCTTCACCGGCGTGACGCAGGCGCACCGCGTCGCGCGCGAGGAGATCTTCGGCCCGGTGCTGTCGGTGCTGACGTTCCGCACCCCCGCCGAGGCGGTCGCGAAGGCCAACAACACGCCGTACGGGCTGTCCGCCGGCGTGTGGACGGAGAAGGGCTCGCGGATCCTGGCGGTGGCCGACCGGCTGCGCGCCGGCGTCGTGTGGGCGAACACGTTCAACAAGTTCGATCCGACCTCGCCGTTCGGCGGCTACAAGGAGTCGGGCTTCGGCCGCGAGGGCGGCCGCCACGGGCTGGAGGCGTACCTGCGATGACACAGGCGGATGCGAGGCTGTCGGTCCTCAAGACCTACAAGCTGTACGTGGGCGGGAAGTTCCCCCGCTCGGAGAGCGGGCGGGTGTACGAGGTGACCGACGCGAAGGGCCGCTGGCTCGCCAACGCGCCCCGCGCCTCCCGCAAGGACGCCCGCGACGCGGTGGTCGCCGCCCGCAAGGCCGTCGCCGGGTGGTCCGGCGCCACGGCGTACAACCGCGGCCAGGTGCTCTACCGGGTGGCCGAGATGCTCCAGGGGCGGCGCGAGCAGTACGTCGCGGAGGTGGCCGACGCCGAGGGCCTGTCGAAGGCCAGGTCGGCGGCGCAGGTGGACGCGGCGATCGACCGCTGGGTCTGGTACGCGGGGTGGACCGACAAGGTCGCCCAGGTCGTCGGCGGCGGAAACCCGGTCGCCGGGCCGTACTTCAACCTCTCCGCGCCGGAGCCGACGGGCGTCGTCGCCGTCGTGGCGCCGCAGGAGTCGGCGCTGCTGGGGCTGGTGTCGGTGCTCGCGCCGGTGATCGCCACGGGCAACGCGGCGGTGGTCGTCGCCGCCGAGGAGCGGCCGCTGCCGGCGCTGACGCTGGCGGAGGTGCTGGCCACGTCGGACGTGCCGGGAGGCGTCGTCAACGTGCTCTCGGGGCGTACCGCGGAGATCGCGCCGACGCTGGCCGCGCACCAGGACGTCAACGCCATCGACCTGACCGGCGCGGACGCGGAGCTGGCGCGGGAGCTGGAGGTCGCGGCGGCGGACAACCTGAAGCGGGTGCTGCGGCCGGAGCCGCCGTACGACTGGACGGCGGACCCGGGGACCGGGCGGCTGACGGCGTTCCTGGAGACGAAGACGGTCTGGCACCCGACGGGCGGCCTGGGAGTCAGCGGCTCGGCGTACTGACGGCCTTCCGGCCGGGGCGGCGGGCGTACGGGACGGCGGGCGTAGGGGACGGCGGGCGTAGGGGACGGCGGGCGTAGGGGACGAGCGTGCGGACGGGACGAGCGCGCGGACGGGACGAGCGCGCGGACGGGACGAGCGCGCGGACGGGACGAGCCGGGGCCGGACGCACCCCCCGCGCGTCCGGCCCCGGCTCGTCCCCCGTTCCCCCGATTCCCCCCGTTCCCCCCGTTCCCCCGAGTCCTGACGGGCACCCCCCGGCCCCGTTGCGGTCTCGGTCCTCCCCCCGCTCCCCCGTTATCCCCCGGTTTCCCCCGTTTTTCCCCTCCCGTGGCCCCGGGTCCCCCCGTCCCCGGTCATCGGCCCCGTCAGGCCACGAGCTCCTCGAACGACTCCTCCCGGTCCCGCCCGAAGCTCAGCGCCTCGTCGTCGCGCAGCCGGCGCAGCGAGCGCCAGATGCTGCTCTTGACGGTCCCCACGCTGATCCCCAGCACGTCGGCGATCTCCGGGTCGGTCCTGCCCTCGTAGTACCGCAGCACGAGCATCGTGCGCTGCATCTCGGGCAGCCGCGCCAGCGCCTGCCAGAGCACCGTGCGCAGCTCCGTGCCGCGCATGGCGTCCGACTCCCCCGGCGCCTCGGGGAGTTCCTCGGTCGGGTACTCCGCGAGCTTGCGCCGGCGCCAGGCGCTGATGTGCAGGTTCGTCATCGTGCGGCGGAGGTAGCCCCCCACCGCGGCCTTGTCGCTGATCCGGTCCCAGGCCCGGTAGGTGGAGAACAGCGCGCTCTGCAGCAGGTCCTCCGCCTCGAACCGGTCGCCGGTCAGGTGGTAGGCGGTGGCGTACAGAGAGGCGCGCCGCTCGGCCACGTAGGCGGTGAACGCCGCGGTGCTGTCAGCCTCCGCGGCGGCCCCGGCCTGCGTGCCGACCGATTCCCCCGGCACCTCTCCGTACGCCTTCTTCCCCCCGGTGTCCCCCCCGTCGTCCCCCCCGGTGTCCCCCCCCGGGTCCGCGGTCTGCCCGGTCCCCGCCGGCGTCGCGCCGGTCCCCCCGGGGCCCGTGCTGCCCGCGATCGCGACCATGTACGGAGGACGACGCCCGGCGCCGCGACCACACCCCCGCGCGTTCGCGGCACCGGACTCCCCCGTACCGCGCGTGGCGCGGCCGGGAGCCATCCCCTCAGCACTCCCCCCCTTGGCGTGCAGGCGTGTGTGAACCGCTGCGCTGGTGGTGCTGTCGTGCAGTGCGTTCATCTCACGCCCCCCGTCGGTGGAGTCTGCTTCGGTCGGCCCTGCTGTGCCGGGCTTGCCCGACGTCCAGAATCCTGGCGTCCCGACTTCATCGCGCTGTCCGCCGACTGTCACAGGCGTGCAACAGGGGGTCCCGGCCCCTTACACGGCCCTTCGCGGAGCCCGTCGTGACAGCGAACTCGCCCCTTCCGGCGCGCCCTGCCAGAATGACCCGGTGCCTTCTCTGTTGCTGATCGAGGACGACGACGCCATCCGCACCGCGCTGGAGATGTCCCTCTCCCGCCAGGGCCACCGCGTGACGACCGCGGCGACCGGTGAGGACGGGCTCAAGCTGCTGCGCGAGCAGCGGCCCGACCTGATCGTGCTGGATGTGATGCTGCCCGGCATCGACGGCTTCGAGGTGTGCCGGCGCATCCGCCGCACCGACCAGTTGCCGATCATCCTGCTGACCGCGCGCAGCGACGACATCGACGTGGTGGTCGGGCTGGAGTCGGGCGCCGACGACTACGTCGTCAAGCCCGTGCAGGGGCGCGTGCTCGACGCCCGGATCCGCGCGGTGCTGCGCCGCGGCGAGCGGGAGACGACCGACTCGGCGACCTACGGCAACGTCGTGATCGACCGCTCGGCGATGACCGTCACCAAGGACGGGGAGCATCTGCAACTGACGCCGACCGAGCTGCGGTTGCTGCTGGAGCTGAGCCGCCGGCCCGGCCAGGCGCTCTCCCGCCAGCAGCTGCTCCAGCTCGTCTGGGAGCACGACTACCTGGGCGACTCCCGGCTGGTCGACGCCTGCGTACAGCGGCTGCGCGCGAAGGTGGAGGACGTACCGTCCGCGCCGACGCTGATCAAGACCGTACGCGGAGTGGGCTACCGGCTGGATCCGCCCTCGTGAGTCCGGGCCCCTCCGACGCGCAGGGGCGGCAGGGGCTCGTACGCGGCTGGGCGGCGGGACTGCTGCGCTGGATCAGCCTGCGACTGCGTCTGGTCATCGTGTTCGCGCTGGTGGCCCTGGTCTCGGCGGTGTCCGTGGCGGGCATCGCGTACTGGCTGAACCGGGACTCCGTGCTCACCCGCACCCAGGACGCGTCGCTGAAGGACTTCCGGGAGTCGCTCCAGGACGAGAGCGGCGAGCTGGATCTGCGGGCCGGCTGCACCGACCTCGCCAAGGCCGCGCGGCGGCTGTCGAGCACCACGCAGAACTTCGACGTGATACTGATCTCCGCCGGCGGCGGCAGCGGCGGCGAGCCGGGCTGCGTGGAGCGCTCCGACCCCTCGTTCACGCTGCACGACGTGCCGAAGACGCTGAAGACGGCGGTCGACCAGCGGCGCGACGACGGCAAGTGGCCGTACCACCTGTACTGGCAGCGGGTGACGATGGACGGCACGCCGTACCTCGTCGGCGGCGCCCGGGTGATCGGCACCGACTGGACCGGCTACATGTTCAAGTCCCTGGACTCCGAGCGCCGGGACCTCAACTCGCTGGCCTGGTCGCTCGGCATCGCCACCGGCCTGTCCCTCATCGGCTCCGCGCTGCTCGCGCAGGGCGCCGCGTCCACGGTGCTGCGGCCCGTGCAGCGGCTCGGCGAGGCGGCGCGGCGGCTCGGCGAGGGCAAGCTCGACACCCGGCTGCGGGTCACCGGCACCGACGAACTGGCCGACCTGTCGCGGACGTTCAACCAGACCGCGGAGCGGCTCCAGCAGCGGGTGGAGGAGCTGAGCGAGCGGGAGAAGTCCAGCCGGCGGTTCGTGGCGGACATGTCGCACGAGCTGCGGACGCCGCTGACCGCGATGACCGCGGTCTCCGAGGTGCTGGAGGAGGAGCAGGAGAACCTGGACCCGATGATCGCGCCCGCGGTGCAGCTCGTGGTGCAGGAGACCCGGCGGCTCAACGACCTGGTGGAGAACCTGATGGAGGTGACCCGCTTCGACGCGGGCACCGCCCGGCTCGTACTCGACGAGGTCGACGTCGCCGACCAGGTCACCGCCTGCATCGACGCCCGCGCCTGGCTGGACGCGGTGGAGCTGGACGCCGACCGCGGCATCGTCGCGCGGCTGGACCCGCGGCGCCTCGACGTGATCCTCGCCAACCTCGTCGGCAACGCGCTCAAGCACGGCGGGTCCCCCGTGCGGGTGTCGGTGCGCACCACGGCGGACGCGCCCACCGCCGGCGATCTGCTGATCGAGGTCAGGGACAACGGCCCCGGCATCCCGGCCGAGGTGCTGCCGCACGTCTTCGACCGGTTCTACAAGGCGGACACCGCGCGCCCGCGCTCCGACGGCAGCGGCCTCGGGCTGTCCATCGCGGTGGAGAGCGCCCGGATCCACGGCGGTACGATCACCGCGGCCAACGACCCGGCGGGCGGGGCGGTGTTCACGCTGCGGCTGCCGCGGGACTCGTCGGCGGCGGCGGAGGCCCTGGAGCAGGAGGACGAGTGAGGGCGGCAGCCTCGAACCGGCCGGTCTTCGCGGCCTTGGCGGCGGTCGCCGCGGTCGCC
>NZ_JACBXC010000850.1 GCF_013870535.1 Streptomyces phytophilus
GTGCGCGGGCTGGAGCTTGTGCTCGGCGCTGGTGTTCAGCGCGGGCACGCCGGCCGTGGCGCCGCCGCCGTCGGTGTAGCGGGCGCGGATGAGCCCGAAGAGGTTGGCGTTGTCGTCGTGCCGGTCCTCCTCGAAGGTCTCGATGGTGCCGGTGCAGCCCTCCTCGAAGGTCATCGGGTGGCCGTGGGTGTCGTGGCCGAGGGCGTAGTCGACGCGTACCCGGGAGCAGTCGATCGCGCCGTCCTCGGCGTCGGTGACGGCCACCTCGAACGGGATGGCGTCGCCGTACTCGAAGACCGTGCCGTCCGCCGGCAGCTTCAGCTCCACCTCCGGCGGGGTGTTGCCGACGACGACGCGGACGGCGGAGGTGCCGGTGTTGCCGTCCGGGTCGGTGACGGTGAGGACGGCGGAGTACTGGCCGTCCTTGCCGTAGGTGTGCTTCGGGTGCTGCTTGCCGGAGGTCTTGCCGTCGCCGAAGTCCCAGCGGTAGCGGAGCTGTTCGCTGTCCTGGTCGGCGGTGCCGGCCGAGGAGAACGCGACCTTCAGCGGGGCGTGCCCGGTGGTCGCGTCGGAGGAGGCGACGGGCTCGGGGGCGAAGCCCTCGGCGGCGTTCTGGATGCGGTAGAGGGCCGAGTTCTGGTCGCCGTTGAAGAAGCCGGTGCCGTAGTCGAGGAAGTACAGCGCCCCGTCGGGGCCGAACTCCATGTCCATGATCTTGCTGCCGGACGAGAAGTCCTCGATGGCGCCGACGCCGCCGTCCTCGCCCACGCCGATGGTCTTGATCCACTCGCGGCCCTGCTCGCCGGCGAAGAACAGCTCGTCGTAGCGCTCGGGGAGCTGGAGCCGGGAGCCGAGGCCGGGGTCGTGGCGGAAGACCGGGCCGGCCATCGGGGACTCCGAGCCGCTGCCGAACTCCGGTACGGAGTCGCCGTCGTAGGCGATCCAGGCGGACTGGGCCGGGGGCAGCTCGGTCAGGCCGGTGTTGCGCGGCGACTCGTTGCGCGGCGCGGCGCAGTCGAACGCCTCGCCGGACGCGCCGGTGGCGAAGTCGTAGTCGATGTACGCGTCGTTCGCGCCGTGGCAGTACGGCCAGCCGAAGTTGCCGGCCTCGGTGATCCGGTTGAACTCGACCTGGCCGCCGGGGCCGCGCGCCGGGTCGGCCGCGCCGGAGTCGGGGCCGTAGTCGCCGACGTAGACGGTGTCGGTCGCCTTGTCGACACTCATCCGGAACGGGTTGCGGAAGCCCATGGCGTAGATCTCGGGCCTGGTCTTCTCGGTGCCGGGCGCGAAGAGGTTGCCGTCCGGCACGGTGTACGAGCCGTCGGCGGGGTCGACCTTGATGCGCAGGATCTTGCCGCGCAGGTCGTCGGTGCTGCCGGCGGAGCGCTGCCCGTCGAAGGACGGGTTGCGGGTCTCGCGCTCGTCGATGGGCGTGTAGCCGTCGGAGGAGAAGGGGTCGGTGTCGTCGCCGGTGGACAGCAGCAGGTTGCCCTCGCTGTCGAAGGCGATGTCGCCGCCGTTGTGGCAGCACCGGCCGCGGTCGGTGCCGACTTCCAGCACGGTCTGCTCGCTGCCCTGGTCGAGGGTGCCGTCCTGGTTCAGGGTGAAGCGCGAGAGGCGGTTGACGCCCTCGTACGCCTCGAAGTCGGCGGGCTCGCCGTCGCTGGGCGCGATGCCGTGCGGGGTGTCCATGACGGGCGCGTAGTAGAGGTAGACGGCGCGGTTGGTCTCGAAGTCCGGGTCCACGCCGACGCCTTGGAGGCCGTCCTCGTCGTGCGGGTAGACGGGCAGCTGGGCGGCGACGCGGGTGCCGCCCGCGGCGCCGGTGTGCCAGAGGGTGCCGTCGCGCGAGGTGTGCAGCACGGCGCCGTCGGGGAGTACGGCGAGCGCCATCGGCTCGCCGACCTGGTCCACGCCCTTGGCGAGGGTGACCTGTTGCAGGTCGGGGGCGGCGGGGCCGTCCTGGGCCGCAGGCGGCGGCTCGTGTGCGGCGCCGGCGGCGGCCATACCGGGGGCGAGGCCGCTGCCGAGGAGCAGGGCTCCCGCGAAAGCCGCCAGCGCGGTGCGGAGTCTCGGTCGTGTCCTGTTCACGTTGCGTCCTCCCGTGGGGTGACGGGTGCGGGGCATCGTTTCGCGACATGCCTGACATGCGTGACTGGTGTGCGGACAGGTGACTGGTGTGCTGACGGGCGCGCGCCGCCGTCAGGACCGTAACCGCTTTCGTCCCTGCCGAAAAGGGCTTCGGCAGGGGTCGGAGTCAACTTCATCCCGGCATAGGACAAAGCCCAGTTGAGAACGCACGAGAGCGCCCGGCCGCGTTCGGGCCGGGCGCTCTCGGCTACGCGCAGGGCGGCGCGGCGCTACCCGGCGGGCCGGGAGCGGGCCTTGAAGGCCGCCTTGCGGGCATCCTTGGCGACCTGGCGGTCCGGGTGGAGGCGGCCCATCGCCTCCAGCACCTCCGGCGTGGCCGGGTGGTCCACGCGCCAGGCGGCGGCGAAGAAGCCGCGGTGCATGGCCACCAGGTGCTCCACCAGCTCGCGCAGCTCCGGGGTGTCGTCCCGCAGCCCGCCCAGCTGGGCGGCGACCGTGTCGACGGCCAGCCAGAAGACCATGTCCTCGCCGGGCTGCGGCACGCCGGCGACGCCGCGCTCGGTGAGCCAGACGCGCGCCAGACCGCCCAGTTCG
>NZ_JACBXC010000851.1 GCF_013870535.1 Streptomyces phytophilus
TCGGGGGCGTCGCCGGCACCGAGTACGGCGGCGTCGAAGACCCGCTCGGGGACGGCGCGTTCGACGCCGGGGACATCGCGTACGGCCGCGGTCAGGGCGCCGTCCAGCGCGGGGCGCTCGGGCAGGACGGCGGTCTCGTCGCCGCGGGGGAGGTCGCGGTCGCCGGTGACCACGAGGTCGGCGCCCGCGAGGCGCTGGGCGGGCGCGTTGTTGCGTATGCCGGTCTCCAGCAGGCCGCCGCACGTCATCACGATGACGGCGCCCAGGAAGAGCGCCAGGAAGGTCGCCGACAGCGCGGCGGCCCGGTGGCGGAGCGTGCGGATGGCCATGGCCCACATGGGACGGTTCCCCTCTGCGACGTCGGATGACATCAACCTAGGAACCCGCGCCCGCGCGTCCCATGGGATGCCCACCCGACTCGGGGGTGTACCTGGCACCACCACGGGCCGGGGGCCCGCGGGGCGCCCCGGCCCGTACGCCGGTGTGGAAGCCTGCCCGCTGCCCGGGCGGCTACTTGGGCTGCGGCTTGCGCAGCTCGATGTGCAGCTCGCGCAGGCGGGCCTCGTCGACCTCGCTGGGCGCGCCCATCAGCAGGTCCTGCGCGTTGCCGTTGAGGGGGAAGGCGATCGTCTCGCGGATGTTCGGCTCGTCGGCCAGCAGCATCACGATGCGGTCGATGCCGGGCGCGATCCCGCCGTGCGGCGGGGCGCCGAAGCGGAACGCGCGCAGCATGCCGCCGAACTCGCGCTCCACGTCGTCCTTGCTGTAGCCCGCGATGCCGAACGCCTTGAACATGACCTCCGGCTCGTGGTTCCGGATCGCGCCGGAGGACAGCTCGACGCCGTTGCAGACGATGTCGTACTGGAACGCGAGGACGTCCAGCGGGTCCTTGCTCTCCAGCGCGTCGATGCCGCCCTGGGGCATCGAGAACGGGTTGTGCGAGAACTCGATCCCGCCGGTGTCCTCGTTCTTCTCGAACATCGGGAAGTCGACGATCCAGCAGAACCGGTAGACGTCCTCGGCGAACCGCCCGGCGCGCTTCGCGGCCTCCACGCGCACCGCGCCCATGATCTTGGAGACCTCGTCGGCCTCTCCCGCCCCGAAGAACACCGCGTGCCCGGCGGCCAGGCCCAGGCGCTCGGTGAGCACCCGCACGTTCTCCTCGGTGAGGAACTTCGCGATCGGGCCCGTGAGCGCTCCGCCCTCGCCGACCCGCACCCACGCCAGGCCCTTCGCGCCCTGCTCGACGGCGAAGTCGCCGAGCGCGTCGAAGAACTTGCGCGGCTGGTCCTGCACGGCCGGCACCGGCAGCGCCCGCACGTGCTTGCCCGCGAACGCCTTGAACTCGCTGCCCGCGAAGACGTCCGTGACGTCCGACAGCTCCAGCTCCGCCCGCAGGTCCGGCTTGTCCGAGCCGTACTTGACCATCGCCTCGCGGAACGGGATCCGCGGGAACGGCGACGTGACGTGCCGGCCGTTGCCGAACTCCTCGAACAGCTCCGTCATCACCTTCTCGATGACGGCGAAGACGTCCTCCTGCTCGACGAAGCTCATCTCCATGTCGAGCTGGTAGAACTCGCCGGGCGAGCGGTCGGCGCGGGCGTCCTCGTCGCGGAAGCAGGGCGCGATCTGGAAGTACCGGTCGAACCCGGCCATCATCAGCAGCTGCTTGAACTGCTGCGGGGCCTGCGGCAGCGCGTAGAACGTGCCGGGGTGCAGCCGGGAGGGCACCAGGAAGTCCCGGGCGCCCTCGGGGGAGGTGGCCGAGAGGATCGGGGTGGTCAGCTCGTTGAAGCCGAGGGCCGTCATCTTCTGCCGGATGGCCGTGACGACCGCGGTACGCAGCATGATGTTGCGGTGCATGCGCTCGCGGCGCAGGTCGAGGAAGCGGTATTCGAGCCGGCGCTCCTCGCCGACGCCGTCCTCGGCGTTGATCGTGAACGGGATCTGCTCGGCGGCGCCGAGGACCTCGACGTCGGCGACCTCGATCTCGATCTCGCCGGTGGGCAGCTCGGGGTTGACGTTGTCGGCGCCGCGGGAGACGACCTTGCCGTCGATCCGTACGACGGTCTCCTTGGTGAGGTGCGCCAGCGCCTCGTTCGCGGGAGTGCCGGGGCGGGCGACGAGCTGGACGATGCCGTAGTGGTCGCGCAGATCGATGAAGAGGATGCCGCCCAGGTCGCGCCTGTTGTGCAGCCAGCCGGACAGGCGGACGTCGCCGCCGACGTCGCTCGCGCGCAGCTCGCCGCAGGTGTGGGACCGGTACCGATGCATCATCCATCCAGTTCATCTGACTCGGCCAGGAGAGTGTTTCAGCCTGCCAAGACTATCGCCCCCGCCCTCCCCCGGGCGCACGGGGTCAATCACCTTAAAATGGGGCAATGCGCACCGAGGAGGTCCTGGCTGCCGTCGGCACCGGGGTGTGGAGCTGGGATGCCGCCTCCGGCACCGTGACCATGGACGCCGAGGCCGCCCGGCTCGTCGGCCTGCCCGCGCGGGAGACGGAGACGACCGCCGCCGTCGTACGGGGCCACTGCCACGGCGTGGACTACGTCGAGCTGGCCGGGGCGATGGACCTGGCCCGCACGGAGGGCACCGTCGCGGAGGCGGCGCTGCGGATCGTGGACGAGCGGGGGACGGTGCTGCGGGTCGTACGGACCAGGATGCGGCCGTTCCGCGACGGG
>NZ_JACBXC010000852.1 GCF_013870535.1 Streptomyces phytophilus
ACCCTCCGCCATCGCCGTCACGCCTTGATCAGCCCCGCGCCCTCCAGGGCGCAGGCCGCGGCGGCGACGGCGTCGAACGGCAGCCCCGACCGCTCGGCGACGTCGAGCAGACTGTGCTCGCCGCCGGAGAGGCTGAGCACCCAGAGCATGGCCATCTGCGCCTGCCGGGCGTCGCTGCGCCCGCCGAGCGAGTCGTACAACCCGCGCCTGCCGAGCTGCGGTTCGCCGTACGGGCTGAGGTTGACATAGCGCCGGTTGCGGTCCAGCACGGCGAACGCCTCGCGGCAGACGGCGAGGGTGTCCGCCATCGCCTCGGGCGAGACGAAGTCCATATCGTCCGCAGAGGTGTGGTACTCGGGATAGCCGGCGTACGGGGTCCGGGTGAGCGAGCCCACGCCGAGGTCGAATCCCGGCGAGCAGTACTGCCGCTCGTCGTAGCCGTAGGGGGTGAACGCGGTGACGCGGTGCGGGCGTTCGGAGGCGGCCAGCACGTGCCGCAGCACACGGTCGATCTCCGCGTCGCCGCGCCTGCTCTGCTTGTACGTCAGCTGCCCCCGGTCGCCGGCGCAGGCCAGCACGAGACCGTGCTTGACGCGCTCCACCCGCTCCGCGTTGCGGGCCAGCCAGGTGATCGCCCCGATGGTGCCGGGCGCGAAGATGAACCGGTAGGTGTAGTACGGCGTCCCCTCCCCCAGCGCGCGGGCCAGGAGCGCCGCTACGGCGATGCCGGCCAGGTTGTCGTTGGCCAGCGACGGGTGGCAGACGTGGCAGGAGACGATCACCTCGTCGGCGGTCTGCCCGGGGACCACGTGCTCGGCGTAGGTGAGGTGGCCGTCGGCGAGGGTGGAGTCGATGCGTACCTCGTAGTCGCCGTCCGGCAGCGCGTCCAGGGTGTCCTGGGAGAGGCAGAACCCCCAGCGCGGCTCGTAGTAGCTGGTGCGGTAGGGCACCAGGGACGGCTGGTCCGGCAGGGTGTGCAGGTGCCCGCGCAGCTCCGCCAGCGGCAGGGTCGCCGAGACCGGCACGCTGTAGCCGACGACGTGCAGGCTGGACGCGGCGAAGTCGACGACGCGTGTCCCGGCGGTGTCGGCGATGTAGGCGTCCCGGACGTTCCACTCCTGCGGCACCGTCCAGTCGAGCACCCGGGTCCCGGTCGGCACCTCGTGCACCCGGAGCGGGACGTACTCGCCGACGATCTCCAGGGTGGCGCGCACCCCGTCGCCCGTGATGCTGCGGCAGAGCGGGTACAGCCGCTCCACCAGCGCGTACATCTCCTCGCCCGCCGCGGTCACCGGCGCCGCCGCAAGGTGGCGTCCACGGCCCCGGCCGCGGACGCCTCGCGCAGCACGGCGAGCCGGGTGAAGCGCCGCTCGAAGTCCTCGCGGGTCAGCCCGTGGGCGCGGTAGGCGTCGGCGAGTTCGAGCGCGCCCTGCTTCACCGTCCACTCGCAGTCGAAGCCGGGCAGGGCGGTGCGGAACCGGGAGAAGTCCACCCGGTACGAGCGCGGGTCGGCGCCCGTCTCCCCGGTGATCACCACCCGCGAGCCGGGGACCGCCGCGGCGACCTGCTCGGCGATCTCGGCGACGGTGACGTTGTTGAACTCGCTGCCGATGTTGAACGCCCGGTCGTGGACCGCCTCCCGGGGGGCGGCCAGCGCGGCGGTGAAGGCGCGCGCGATGTCGGCGGCGTGCACCAGCGGGCGCCAGGGGGTCCCGTCGGAGAGCACCAGCACCTCGCCGGACAGCAGCGCGTGACCCACCAGGTTGTTCAGCACGATGTCGGCGCGCAGCCGGGGCGAGAAGCCGAAGGCGGTGGCGTTGCGCATGTACACCGGGCTGAAGTCGCCGTCGGCCAGCGCGTGCAGGTCGTCCTCCACCCGCACCTTGGACTCCGCGTACGGGGTCACGGGGCGCAGCGGCGCTTCCTCGGCGACCAGTTCGCCGCCGCCGGCGGCGCCGTAGACCGAGCAGGTTGAGGCGTACAGGAAGCGCCGCACTCCGGCGTCGCGGGCCAGCCGCGCTAGTCGTACCGACGCGTGGTGGTTGATGTCGTAGGTCAGCTCCGGCGCCAGCGATCCCAGCGGGTCGTTGGACAGCGCGGCCAGATGGACCACGGCGTCCACCCCGGCCAGGTGCGCGGCCGTGACGTCGCGCAGGTCCACCTGCCGGCCCGGCGGGTCCGCGGGCGGCGGGCCCAGCACGCAGTCGGCGAAGAGCCCGGCGTCGAGCCCGGCGACCTCGTGCCCGGCGGCGCGGAGCCGCGGGGCCATGACGGTGCCCAGATATCCCTGGTGCCCGGTGAGCAGTACGCGCACGGTTCAACCCCCCAGGTTGAGAGTGAGTTTGGTGACGGCGAACGCCTCGGCGTAGTGCGCGTGGCATTCGATGCCGCGGATCCGGGCGAGGCCGAGGAAGGCTTCCCGGTCGTACCAGGGCCGGTGCCGCTGCGAGGCGTAGTGCTCCTGGAGCAGTCGCACCTTGCGTTCCGCGGTCTCCGCCGACAGCGGCTGGTACGCGACCGGGCGGCCGAGGTCGCCGTCCCACTTGACGATCTCGTAGCCGAGCACGAGGTGGTCGCGGAACGCGGTGGTGATCAGCTTCGCCAGGCCGCGGTGGTCCTGGTGCGCGTCGTCGGTGCGCGGCGCCAGCACCACCCCCGGCTCGGTCCGCCCGCGCAGTTCCTCG
>NZ_JACBXC010000853.1 GCF_013870535.1 Streptomyces phytophilus
TGGCCCGGCAGGCGGAGGTGCGCGAGCCCCGGCTGCGGGCCATGCCGGGCTGGGTGCTCCGGGCCGGCGGGCTGTTCTCCCCCGCGGTACGGGAGTTGCCGGAGATGCAGTACCAGTTCCAGCGGCCGTTCGTCCTGGACTCCTCCGCCATCGAGGAGACCTTCGACCTCCACCCCACCCCGCCGGCGGAGGTGCTCCAGGAAATGATCACGGCCGGCTGAGCGCCGCGGCACCCCGGCCCCTCACAGCCCGGGGGCGCCCCACAGCGGGAACCAGCGGGTCAGGTCCTGCTCGACCCGCAGGTCGTCGTCGACCACCGCCTTGACCTGGAGTTCCAGCGGGTTGTCGCGCTTCTGGCCGGGCTGCGGGGCGAAGGGGTAGAAGGTGCCGCGCTTGTAGAGGTAGACCAGCGCCAGGGGCCGCGACGCGGCGTCGTGGAAGGAGACCAGGGAGCAGAGGAGCTGCGGCCCGAAGCCGCTGTCCTGCAGCGCCGAGTTCACCGCGTGCAGGTCGCCCACGAGCGCGGGCAGGTCGCCGGGGTCGCGGCGGGAGAGCAGCCACGAGTACCCGTAGTCGTCGCGGCTGGCCTCCACCGGTACGCCCGCCCGTTCGGAGTCCGCGTCCAGCAGGGCCCGTACCTCCTGCTGCACCTCGGCGAAGGCCCCGCCCTCGATGGAGGCGAAGCACACCGAGCCCGCGCCGGTCGGGGTGAAGCCGACGGCCGCCTGGAGCGTGATCGCCGCGGAGGGGAGCCCGAAGAGCTGGTCCAGGTCGGGCTTGACCGGCTTCGACCGGCCGAACAGGGAATCCAGGAAGCCCACGGGGCATCAGCTCCTTCTCACGGCGTCCCGCCGCCCGGTTCGCCCAGCTCGGCGGAGATCTCCGCGAGGGCCTCCAGGCGGCGCTCCAGGCTGGGGTGGGTGGAGAACAGGTTGGCGACCACGGTCCCGGGGCCGAGGGCGGGGGTGAAGAAGAAGGCGTTGAACGCCTGGGAGGTGCGCAGATCCTGCGTGGGGATACGGGCGATGTCCCCGCTGACCTTGGTGAGAGCCGAGGCCAGCGCGGCGGGCTTGGCGGTCAGCATGGCTCCGGCGCGGTCGGCGGCCAGTTCGCGGTAGCGGGAGAGCGCGCGGATGAGCAGGAAGCTGATCGCGTAGACGAGCGCGGAGACGGCCATGACGGCGGCGAGGACGACGACGGTGTTCTGGTCGCGGCCGCGGCCCCCGAACAGCTGGGAGTAGAAGGCGAAGCGGACGACGAGTCCCGCGATCACACCCAGGAACGAGGCGATGGTGATCACCGCCACGTCGCGGTGCGCCACATGGGACAGCTCGTGGGCGAGGACGCCTTCCAGCTCCTCGGTCGTCAGGCGGCGCTGGAGTCCCGTGGTGACGCAGACGACGGCGTGGTCGGCGTTGCGGCCGGTGGCGAACGCGTTCGGCAGGTCCATCTCGGAGACCGCCACGCGGGGTTTGGGCATGTCCGCGGTGGCGCACAGCCGGTCGATGATGCCGTGCAGCTGGGGCTCCTCCTCGGCGGTGACGAATCTGCCGCGCATCGCGTACAGGGCGATCCGGTCCGAGAACCAGTACTGCGCGATCAGCAGCCCGGCGGCGATCACGACCACCAGGACCACGGACTTGAGCAGCACGATCAGCGCGCCGACGAAGACCACGTACACCAGCCCGAGCAGGAACATCGTGACCACCATGCGCATGGTCAGCTGCCGGTCGGGCTCGAAGCGGCTGCGCATCAGTCCTCCTCTCCCGAGCCGCCCTTTCGGGCACCGGGCTCCCCGGGCTCCCCGGACTCCTCCGCCCCCTCCGGGGCGGACCCGGCGGGCAGCTGGGCCTTCATCCGGGCCAGCTCGATCTCCACGTCCTGGTCCGCACTCACGCGCTCCAGCTCGGCGTGGATGTCGTCCTGGCCCGCCGGCTGCGTGGCGTCCTCCAGCGCCCCCGACGCGATCAGCTCGTCCAGCGCACCGGCGCGCGCCTGCATCTGCTCGGTCTTGTCCTGGGCACGCTGGACGGCGTAGCCGACATCGCCCAGCTCGTCGCCGATGCCGCTCACGGCCTCGGTGACCCGGGTCTGGGCCTCGGCGGACGTGTAGGCGGCCTTGATCGTCTCCTTGCGGGTACGGAACGAGTCCACCCGCTGCTGGAGGCCCTCCGCCGCCGCGGTCAGCTTCTCCTCCTCCGCCCGCAACGACGTCTGCTGCTCCTCCAGGTCGCCGATCTGCGCGCCCGCGGCCGTCCGGCGGGTGAGCGCCTCGCGCGCCAGATCCTCCCGGCCGACCGCGAGCGCCTGCTGCGCCTGGTCGCCCAGCTTGTCCGCGGACTGCCGCAACTGGTCCGCCTGGAGCCCGACGCGCTTGCGGCTGGTGGCGACGTCGGCCAGCCCGCGGCGCACCTTCTGCAGCATCTCCAACTGCTGCTCGTAGGAGTAGTCCAGCACTTCGCGGGGGTCCTCGGCCCGGTCGAGGGCCTTGTTCGCCTTGACCCGGAACAGGTCGGCGATACGTTGAGTGATCTTGGCCATGACGACCGCCTTCCTCTCGCCTCTCGACTCCTGCTGATGCGCGAGGGACCGGCCGGGCGGTTGCGGATACGTGCGCGGCACCACCTGCCACGCAGGGTCACAACCCCGACCTGGCACTTCCCATTGTCCCGCACCCGGCC
>NZ_JACBXC010000854.1 GCF_013870535.1 Streptomyces phytophilus
CGGCCGGCGCGGCTTGCGCGGCCTGCGGCAGGCCCGGCGCCGACTTGTCGCCGAAGGCGGTGGTGACGGTGCGTACCGCCTCCGTCAGCTCGCCGGGGATCACCCAGAACGTGTTGTTGTCGCTCTTCGCCAGGTGCGGCAGCGTCTCCAGGTACTTGTACGCCAGGATCTTCGGGTCGGCGTTGTTGCGGTGGACGGCCTGGAAGACGCGCTCCACGGCCTGCGCCTCGCCGTCCGCCCGCAGGATCATGGCCTGCTGCGTGCCCTGCGCCTCCAGGATGTCCTTCTGCTTCGTGCCCTCGGCGGTGAGGATCTTCGCCTGCCGCTCGCCCTCGGCGTGCAGGATCGCCGCGCGCTTGTCGCGCTCGGCGCGCATCTGCTTCTCCATCGCCTCCTTGATGCTGTGCGGCGGGTCGATGGCCTTGATCTCGACGCGGTTGACGCGGATGCCCCACTTGCCGGTGGCGTCGTCGAGGACGGAGCGCAGCCGGGCGTTGATCTCCTCGCGGGAGGTGAGGGTCTCCTCCAGGTCCATGCCGCCGATGACGTTGCGCAGGGTGGTGACGGTGAGCTGGTCGATCGCCTGGAGGTAGTCGGAGACCTCGTACGCGGCCTTCCGCGGATCGGTGATCTGGTAGTAGAGCACCGTGTCGATGTTGACGACGAGGTTGTCCTCGGTGATCACCGGCCGGGGGTCGGACGAGTACACCTGCTCGCGTACGTCGAGCTTGGTGTTGACGCGGTCCGCCACCGGCACGACGAAGTTCAGGCCGGGCTGGAGCGTACGGCGGTAGCGGCCGAAGCGCTCGATGTTGTAGCGGCGGGCCTGCGGGACGACCCGCACGCTGCTCGACACGAGAAAGACGACGACCAGCGCCGCCAGGAGAATCGGGATGACAACCGGGTCCACACTTCCTCCGTTGGCTGTGCGTTGTGCGGTTCGGCGGTTCGCCGGTTCGGCGACGGCGCGGTTCGGGGCGGTTCGGGGCGGTTCGGGACGGTTCAGGGGAGGAGTTCGCGGGGGTAGACCACGGCGGTCGCGCCTTCGATCTCCATGACCTCCACCAGCGCCCCCACCGGGATCACGGCGGTCTCGTCGAGGGCGCGGGCGGACCACTCCTCGCCGGAGAGCTTGATCAGCCCCCGGGTCGCGGTGACCTCCTGCACGACCTCCGCCCGCGCGCCGAGCAGCGCGTCGCTGCCGTCGCGGGTCAGCGGGGTCTGCGCCATGTGCTTCAGCGCGACGGGGCGTACGACGACGAGCCCCGCGGCCGCCGCCGCCCCGAGGGCCGCGAACTGCCCCAGCGCGCCGACGCCCACTCCGGCCACCACGGCGGCCACCATCGCGGCGCCGGCCAGCAGGCCGAAGACCAGCGTCATCGTGAAGAACTCGGCGGCGCCGAGCGCCGCGGCGGCGAGCAGCCAGACGATCCACGGCATCGCGTCAGCCTCCCTACGGGGACTGCTTCCAACCTACCTCCCCGAAAAGCCCGGCAGAACAGGCGAGTTCAGGCGGGTTGGGCGGCGGCGGGTCACGTCTCGGTCACGCCCGGTCGCGTACGCCGTCGGGCAGCAGTAGGGGGACGAGGCGTACGTACACCACCATGCCGACGACCTCGACCAGGGTCTGGGCGACGACGACCACCGCGGCGGCGGCGAGCCGGTCGGGCAGCGCGAGGGCCAGGGGGAGGACGACGAGGGAGTTGCGGGTCGCGCCGGTGAAGACGATCGCGCGGCTCGCCGGGACGTCGAGGCGGAACAGCCGGGCGACGCCGAGGCCGGCGACGGCCATCGCGGCGAGGAAGAGGACGTAGAACGGCACCACGCGGGCCACGTCGCCGGCGCTGTCGTCGACCTTCGGGACCTGGGAGGCGACGACGGTCGCGAGCGTCGCGGCCATCAGGGGCACCATCGCGGTGCCCGCGGCGTCGGCGGTCCGCCGCCCGGCGGGGCGGCGGGCGGCCCACGCCTGGGTGAGCCAGGCCAGGGTGAGAGGGATGGCGATGAGGACGGCGAACGCCTCGACGAACGGCCCGGCGTCGACGATGTCGGCGAGGCCGGAGCCCATGAAGAGGTACAGGTAGCCGGGCAGCAGGACCATCTGCGCGAGGAGCAGGAGGGGGGTGGCGGCCAGGAGCCGGCGGCTGCTGCCGCCGGCGAGGCCGCTGAAGACGATCACGTAGTCGACGCAGGGGGTGAGCAGGACGAGCAGGACGCCCATGCGGATGGCCTGTTCGTCGGGGAGGAACGCGAACATCGCCGCGACGACCAGCGGTACGACGGCGAAGTTGACGACGAGCGCGGCGGCGAGGAACCGCCCGGAGCGCAGGGACCGGAGCAGCTCGGCGGCGGGCACCTGGAGGAACGTCACGAAGAGCAGCGCGCCGAGGACGGGGTTGATGGCGTGCTCAAGCCCGGGTCCGGCCCCGGGCGCGACCCACCCGAGGAGCCCGCCGGCGGCGAGGGCGCCGAGGTAGACGGCGACCTGGTGCCGCTCCATGGCGGCGACGGGACCGGACGGCTGCGGCACGCGTGCTCCTGCGAGGTGGTACGGAACGGGCCGGGCGCCCGGCACCGCGCTCTCCCGACCGTAGACGCCGAGATGCTCACGGCGGGGGGCGGGCAGGCCCCCGGAGCAGCGGTGGCGGGCCGGAGTCCGCCCGCGGTGCCCCGTGCCGGG
>NZ_JACBXC010000855.1 GCF_013870535.1 Streptomyces phytophilus
CGCATGGCCAGCTCCGACAGCCCGCGGTGCACCCCCGCACGTACCTGGTCCGGGGCGATGAGGCCGACGTGCTTGGGCAGCCCGGCGAGCCCGTAGGCGTCGCCCTCGTACGGCCAGCGGCCCGTCAGGGCGGCGTACAGCAGGGCGCCGACGGCCTCGGTGTCGGTGCGCTGCGGGTCGTCCGCCTCGGTGCCGTACAGCGCCGCGTGCACGGACAGCCCGCGGATGCGCCACTGCCCGCTGCCGGTCCGCAGCACGGCGGACGGCGTGAGCCTCAGGTGCGCGAGGTCCTTGCGGTGGGCGGCGGCCAGCGCCTGGGAGACCTGCGTGACGAGTTCGTACGCCTCGTGCGGCTCCATCGGCGCGCCCCCGGCGAGCAGCGTGGACAACTCGGTGGCGTCGGGGAGCCATTCGTGGACGACGTAGACGATGTTGTTCTCCTCGACGGCGTCGAGGACCTGGACGAAGCGCGGGTCGCCGATGAGAGCCGCGGCGCGGGCGGCGTCGAGGACCGCTTCGGCGTGGTCGTGCCCGGCGGCCAGGACATGGACGCCGACGGCGCGGCGCAGCTTCTCGTCGACGGCGCGCCAACTGCTGAAGCCGTCGAGCCGGGTGACGCACTCCTCCAGGCGGTAGCGGTCGGCGAGTTTGTGGCCGCTGTGCATCTCGGCGGCCGGAACGCCGGCCCGGCGCGCCGGCGCGGGCGCGGCCGGCTCCGTGGCCGGGGCGTCGGCGGCGGGAGCGTCGGCGGCGGGTTCCGCATCGCCGGCTTCCGTCCCAGCGGGCTCCTCGGCACCGGCGTCCTCGGCGCTGGAGTCGGGGGCTGCCGCGGCAGGGGCCTCGGCAGCGGGGGCCTCCGCAGCGCCGGTTGGGTCTTCCGTTTCCGCTGCGTCCGTCGTGTCGGCCGCATCGCTGCGGTTCGCCGCCGAGCCGTCGACGGCTGCCGTGCTCCGTTCCGCCACCGCCGTTCCTGCCTCCCCAACTCTGTGTCGTGCAGCCGCGCCATGACAATTGTGCCCACAGCCTCACGTCATCCTCGACACACGGCGATGACGGAAGGTTGTGCCCCCGGTTACCGGCCGAGGCGGCCGCGGACCATCCCCATCATCGCGTTCAGCTCCTGGATCCGCATCCGCCGGGCCGCGACGTAGAAGATCGCACCGAGGACGACCGAGCCGGCGACGAGCGCGGCGAGGGAGCCAGTGACGCCGCTGCCGAGCTTGTCGGTCACGGCCCACGCGGCGGCGCCGCCGCCGAGCGCCGCCGGGATGCTGGCGCCGACGAGGCGGGCGTACGTGCGGACGACGTGGGCGCCGTCCAGGTCGTTGGTCCCCATCCGCTGCTTCAGCCGCCGCCAGGCGACGCCGACGCCGACGGTGTACGCGACGCCGTAGGTGGCGGCCATGCCGATGACCGCGTGCCGGTCGGGCAGCAGGACGAAGGCGATCACCGAGCCGGTCGCGAAGACCGCGGCGACGATCAGCGTGTTGTAGAAGGGCGTGCGGGTGTCCTCGTAGGCGTAGAACCCGCGGAGCACGACGTACTGCACGGAGAAGGGGATCAGCCCGAGGCCGAAGGCCATCAGGACGTAGCCGATCGAGGAGGCGGCGTCACTGCCGACCGCGGCGAACAGCAGCGTGCACATCGGGATGCCGAGCGCGACGAGCGCGAAGGAGATCGGCACGATGGCCACGGCCGAGGTGCGCAGGCCGTGCGAGATGTCGTCGCGCACCGCGTTGGGGTCGCCGTCGGCGGCGGCCCGCGAGATGCGCGGCAGCATCGCGGCCATCACCGAGACGGTGATGATCGCCTGCGGCATCTGCCAGATCAGCAGCGCGTTCTGGAAGGCCATGATGCCGGTGCCGTCGTGGCCCACCTCGGAGGCGGACTCGCCGGCCCAGGTGGCGAGCTGCGTGACGACGAGCATGCCGGCCTGGTTGGCGAGGACGAAGAGGAACGTCCACTTGGCGAGCTTGGCCGCCTTGCCGAGGCCGTGGCCCTTCCAGTCGAAGCGCGGCCGGATCCTGAAGCCCGTCTGCCGCAGGTACGGGATCATCGCCAGCGACTGCACCACGAGACCCAGCAGCGTGCCCACGCCGAGGAGCCGCACGCCCTCCGCCGGGATGGTGCTCTCGTCCATCGCCGAGGAGTCGGAGGTGCCGTAGACCCACAGGAAGAGGCCGAAGGTGGCGATGATGACGATGTTGTTGAGGACGGGGGTCCACATCATCGGGCCGAAGCTGCCGCGCGCGTTGAGGATCTGCCCCATCACGACGTGGATGCCCATGAAGAAGATGGTGGGCAGGCAGTACTGCGCGAAGGTGATCGCGACCTCGTTGGACTGCGGGTTGTCGGCGATCTTCACCGACATCGCGCGGATGAGCACCGGGGCGGCGAACACGGCCACGAGGACCATCCCGCCGAGGATGACCGAGACGAGGGTCAGCAGCCGGTTGGCATAGGCGATGCCGCCGTCGGCGTCGTTCTTCATCGCGCGCACGAGCTGCGGGACGAAGACGGAGTTGAGGCCGCCGCCGATGGTGAGGATGTAGATCATCGTCGGCAGCGTGTACGCGACGGTGTAGGTGTCGCCGAGGACCGCGACGCCCAGGGCCGCGGAGATCACCAGCGTGCGCAGGAAGCCGGTGATGCGCGAGACGAGCGTGCCGGCCGCC
>NZ_JACBXC010000856.1 GCF_013870535.1 Streptomyces phytophilus
CACCTCCGCCTCGTCCGACGCCGTCCGGCTGCCCTCGTACCGCCACACCAGCCCCGAGAAGGCGTCCGCCGCCGCGCGCGTCTCCGGGCCGCACAGCAGGTGGATGTGCGACCTGCCCGTCTGCATCCTGTCCAGCCAGGCGACCCGGTCCGCCGTGGTCTGCCGGCGCTGGTCGCTGCGCTCCAGCTGCGCCTCGTACAGGTGCAGCCCGGCCGTGATCATGTCGGCCGCGCTCCGCAGCTTCTGCTCCCGCAGCCACCGCCGGTCCTCGCTGCGCCCGGTCGCGTACGCGCCGAGCAGCACACCCGCGAGTCCGATGAGCGCCCCCACCACACCCGGCAGGACGTTCTCCACCCGCGCCACCTCCTGGACTTGGGCCGCCCCGGCCTTCCTACCGCATCCCGGCGTCCCGGCGCGCGGCAATCCGCACGTCAGCGCCTTGCCGCGGTGTCACCCGCGCCTACCTCACAGGAACTTGTCATCGCTGTGAGGTCGGGCATTGTGGAACTCTCGTCCGTAAGGGTCCTGTACGTCGCCTCCGAGGAGTAGGTGTCCATGTCCAACGGGCAGTTGAACGTCTGCGTCGTCGGCGCCGGGCCGCGAGGTCTGTCGGTCCTGGAGCGGATCTGCGCCAACGAGCGCAAGTCCCCCGCCCACGAGGAGTTGCGCATCCACGTCGTCGACCCGCACCCGCCGGGGGCGGGCCGGGTCTGGCGGACCGACCAGCCGGATCTGCTGCTGATGAACACCGTCGCCTCCCAGGTCACCGTCTACACCGACGCCAGCGTGGAGATGGAGGGGCCGATCGAGGCCGGGCCCAGCCTGTACGAGTGGGCGAAATCCGTCGTACGGGGCGAGGAGGCCGGCCCGCCGCTGCCGGGCGGGGCGCTGGCCGAGGCGCGGCAGTTGGGGCCGGACGACTACCCGACGCGGGCGTTCTACGGGCACTATCTGGGGGACTCCTTCCGCCGGGTGGTGGCCGGCGCCCCGGCGCACGTGACCGTGCGGGTGCACCGGTCCACCGCGGTCGCCCTCGACGAGGAGGCGGACGGCGCCGCCGGCCAGTGCCTCACCCTCGCCGACGGCACCCGCTTACGCCGCCTCGACGCCGTCGTCCTCGCCCAGGGGCACCTGCCGGCGCGCGCCACCGCGGGCGAGAAGGAACTGGCGCGGGAGGCGGACGAGTGCGGACTCGTGCTCGTCACGCCCGTCAACCCCGCCGACGCCGATCTCTCCACGATCCGGCCCGGTCAGAACGTGGTACTGCGCGGACTCGGACTGAACTTCTTCGACCACCTCGCCCTGCTCACCACCGGCCGCGGCGGCCGGTTCGAGCGCAGCGGCGACCGGCTGGTGTACCGGCCGTCCGGCCGCGAGCCCCTGCTCTTCGCCGGCTCCCGGCGCGGGGTCCCGTACCACGCCCGCGGCCACAACGAGAAGGGCGCGCACGGCCGTTACGAGCCGCGGCTGCTCACCCCCGAGGTCGTCACCAGGCTGCGCGAGCGCGGCACCGCGGGCGGGCGGGTGTACTTCGCCGTCGACCTGTGGCCGCTGATCGCCAAGGAGGTCGCGAGCGTCTACTACGGCGCCCTCCTCGCGGCGCGGGGCCGGGAGGAGGAGCGGGAGGCGTTCGTCGCGCGGTACCTCGCCGCGCCCACCGCCGAGGTGGAGGCCGCGCTCCTCGACGAGCACGGGATACCCGCCGCGGACCGGTGGGACTGGACCCGTATCGACCGCCCGTACGCGACCCGCGAGTTCCACAGCCGCGCGGAGTTCCGCGACTGGCTGCTGGGCCACCTCGCCGACGACGTGCGCGAGGCCCGCGAGGGCAACGTCAGCGGACCGCTGAAGGCCGCGCTCGACGTGCTGCGCGACCTGCGCAACGAGATCCGCCTCGTCGTCGACCACGGCGGCCTGGAGGGCATCTCGTACCGCGACGACCTGCAGAACTGGTACACGCCGCTGAACGCCTACCTGTCCATCGGCCCGCCCCCCTCCCGGATCGAGGAGACCATCGCGCTCGCCAACGCCGGCATCCTGCAGTTCATGGGCCCGGAGCTGCGCGTACGCATCGACCGTACGGGCGAGGAACCGGCGTTCGTCGCCGAGTCCAGCCGGGTGCAGGGCCCGCCGGTGCGGGCCGCGGCGCTGATCGAGGCGCGGCTGCCGGAGCCCGACATCCGGCGCACCGCCGACCCTCTGCTCACCCACCTCCTCGCCACCGGCCAGTGCCGCGCGTACCGCATCTCCAGCGACTCCGGCGCCGACGTGGTGACCGGCGGACTGGACGTCGGCGAGCGCCCGTACCCCCTGATCGACGCCGCCGGCGAGGCCCACCCCCGCCGCTTCGCCTACGGCGTGCCGACCGAGGCCGTGCACTGGGTGACCGCAGCGGGCATACGACCCGGAGTGAACTCCGTGACGCTCGGCGACTCCGACGCCATCGCCCGCGCCGTCCTCGCCCTCACCCCCGCGGGCGGGCCGCGCCCCCACACCACCGAGGAGCTTTCGTGACCCCGTCCCCGGACGCCGCCCCCGCCGCCGACCCCGACGCCGGCCTCCTGTCCCCCGTACGGGCCGGCACCCCGTCGAGGCCGCCGTGTCGGACCGGGCGTGGCTGCAGGCGATGCTGGACGCCGAGGCGGCGCTGGCCCGCGCCCAGGCCCGTA
>NZ_JACBXC010000857.1 GCF_013870535.1 Streptomyces phytophilus
CGCTGCGCAACGACGGCCGCATCTGGGTGCCCAGGGCCCACGGCGACACCCGCCGGAGCGGCGCAGAGGGCGCCTGGCCACCCTCGTCGGGGCCCTCGTCATCGCCCTCGCCGCCGGCGGCATCGGCGGCGCCATCGGCAGCTACATCGAGCGCAACGGCACCCCCGGCCAGCTGGAGCTGGACCAGTCCTCCGCCGCCGACGACGGCGGCAAGCGCCCGCCCGGCAGCGTCGCCGGGATCGCCCGGTCCGCGCTGCCCGGGGTCGTGACGCTGCGCGTCAGCGGTGTCGCCGAGCAGAGCACCGGCACCGGCTTCGTCCTCGACAAGCGCGGGCACATCCTGACCAACAACCACGTCGTGCAGCCCGCCGAGGAGGGCGGCGACATAACGGTGACGTTCAGCGGCGGCGAGTCCAAGTCCGCCGAGGTCGTCGGCGGCGATGCCGGCTACGACCTCGCCGTCGTCCGCGTCAAGGGCGTTTCCGGGCTGAAGCCGCTGCGGCTGGGCAACTCGCGCTCCGTCGCCGTCGGCGACCCCGTCGTCGCCATCGGCGCACCGTACGACCTGCCCAACACCGTCACCTCCGGGATCATCAGCGCCAAGGAGCGCCCCATCACCGCCGGCGGCGAGCAGGGCGACGGCAGCGACATCTCGTACGTCAACGCCCTGCAGACCGACGCCCCCATCAACCCCGGCAACTCCGGCGGCCCGCTCCTCGACTCCGAGGGCCGCGTGATCGGCATCAACAGCGCCATCCGCGCCGCCGACAACGGCAGCGGCGAGCCGCAGACCGACCAGGGCGGCAGCATCGGCCTCGGCTTCGCCATCCCGGTCAACAAGGGCGCGGAAGTCGCCGAGGAGCTGATCAACACCGGCAAGGCCACGCACCCCGTCATCGGCGTCACGCTCAACATGCAGTACACCGGCGACGGCGCCCAGGTCGGCTCCTCCGCGGAGGAGGGCGGCACCGAGCCGGTCACCCCGGGCGGCCCCGCCGACACCGCGGGCATCGAGCCGGGGGACGTCATCACCGGGGTCGACGGCGATGCCGTGCACAACGGCGAGGAGCTGATCGTCAAGATCCGCAGCCGCAGCCCCGGCGAGAAGCTGAGCCTGACCGTGGAGCGGGACGGCGAGGAGCTGACCGTCGACCTCACGCTCGGCGAGGGCGAGTCCACCGGCTGACCCCGTCAAAAACCGCTAAAACCCCGCAAGGGCCGCGGTGGAGCAGTCCACCGCGGCCGATGCGGTACTCCCGGTAGGGCAGGGTCGCCAGGTACCGTGAGAGTCGCCCGGACCTGCCGGCAGCGGGCCGACGGACAGGACAGCAAGGAGTGTCAGGTGTTCTTCGACATAGGACCCCTAGAGCTGGTCGCGCTCATCATCCTGGCCACCATCGTCTTCGGCCCCGACAAACTGCCCAAGGTCATCCAGGACACCATGCGGTTCGTCCGCAAGGTCCGGGAGTTCTCCGACACGGCCAAGGAGGACATCCGCAAGGAGTTGGGCCCGGAGTTCAAGGACTTCGAGTTCGAGGACCTGAACCCGAAGAACTTCGCCAAGAAGCACCTCCTCGACAATGACGACCTGGGTCTGAAGGAGATCCGCAACGGCTTCGACCTCAAGAAGGAGGTCGCCGAGGTCGGCGAGGCGGCGCGCACCGTGGGGGACGTCGAGGACGACGGCGCGGGCGGCGGCAAGCGGCTGAGCCTGACGAAGGACGGCGGCAGCGGCACCGGCGGCAAGAGCGACACCGCAGGTGAGGCCAAGGGCACGGCTACGGCCGAGCGTCCGCCGTACGACTCGGACGCCACCTGATCGGCTCACATATCAGACCACCTGCCTGTCCTAGCGTATGCAGGTGGATATCCTCCCGTGTGTCTGGGTGAGCGCCCGGCATGCGGTGTGCCAGGCGGGGCGTGCGCCCCGGCGGGGGGCGACCGCCGACTGACAGGTCCAGGCCACGAGGAGGCACCACGCTGATGGAGATGACGAGCGAGGCGGAGCCCGGGGGGACGGTTCAGGAGTCCGAGCCACGCCTGGTGGACAGCTTTTTGCGGGCGTCCTTCCCCTGGTACGGGCTGGACGGCGCGTTCGCGGGCCCGCGCTGGCTGCAGACGACCGGCGGCGGCGACGGGGGTGTGGAGCACGGCACGGTGGGCCACGGGGACGTGCCCTCGTACCTCGCCGAGGCCGGCATGCGCGAGCACCGCTTCGCGGTGGTCGTGACCGTCGCGAGCCGCCCCGTGCGGCGCAGTGCGGACGGCACCGGGGTGCTGGAGGCGACGTCGGTGTCGTCGGCGGCCTGGCTGGCCGGCTCGGGGCTGCTGTCGTGCACCTGGCCGACGCAGATGGAGCGCCAGATGCGCGAGGAGTGGCTGGACCAGCAGACGTCGGTGGCCTGGGAGCTGGCCGACGACCTGGAGGGGTCCGGCTGGTCGGCGCTGTCGCTGCCGGTCGACGGCGAGGCGACGCAGTTCCACTACCGGGAGTCGGAGTTCGGCTGGGTGCTGGCGGGGACGACGCAGAACCAGGTGCACCTGGGCGCGTACGGCCGCGGCATGAGCGCGTACGGGCTCGCGTTCTCGGTGATCAAGGACATTACGGCGTACGAAGACCGCCGCGCGTAGCTTCTCGCGGCGGTCCGGGGCGCGGATCGCGTACGGG
>NZ_JACBXC010000858.1 GCF_013870535.1 Streptomyces phytophilus
ACCGCTGTGCCCAGCCGGGCCGCGGTCTCCGCCAGCTCCCGCACCTCCGCCTCGCACGCCTCGCAGAGCGCCATGTGCTCCTCGAACACGGCCCGTTCCGCCGGCGGCAACGCGTGGAGGACGTACGCCCCGGTGGCGGTGTGCGTGGAGTGCGGCGCATCGGGCGCGTGCCTCCGACCGGCCCCGGTCACGTCCCCACCCCCAGGCAGTCCCGCAGCCGGATCAGCCCGTCGCGCAGCCGCGTCTTGACCGTCCCCAGTGGCAGCGACAGCAGCCCGGCGACCTCCCGGTACGTCAGCCCGCGGTAGTACGCCAGCGTCACCGCCTCCCGCTGCAACTCCGTGAGCATCCGCAGGCACCGGCGTACCTGCACCCGCTCAAGCCGCCCCTCCACCTGCTCGCTCACCTCGTCGAACGCCGGAGTCCTGGCCAGCAGCGCCGCCTTCTGCTCCCGGTCTGCCGCGGCCTGCGCCGAGCGCACCCGGTCCACCGCCCGCCGGTGCGCGAGCGTGAGCACCCAACTGCGCGCGCTGCCGCGCTCCGGCCGGAACCGGGCCGCGGTGCGCCACACCTCGACCATCACGTCCTGCACCACCTCCTCGGACTGCGCCGGATCGCGGACCACGGAGCGCACCAGCCCCAGGACGGGCCCGCTCAGCGCGTCGTACACGTCGCTGAACGCCTCGCGGTCGCCCCGCGCGACCCGGGACAACAGCTCTTCCGCGGTGCTCTCGCCGGGGTCGGGCGACGACGGCACCCCGGCTGCGTCGGTTGATCGCACGGGACTCCTTCGGCAGCGTGCTCACTTGCTCATCTGCTCACGTACGCACCGCGTCATGTGCTCACTTCGGCATCAGGACGGTGTCCACGATGTAGACGGTGGCGTTCGCCGTGGGCACGTTGCCGCAGACGACCTTCGAGGAGTCGTTGACGGTGTAGTCCTCGCCGGACCCGGCGGTGGTCAGCTCGCTCTTCTGCAGCGTGGGGTACGTGCCGTCCCGGAGCTGCTCGGGCGTGAGCTTCCGGCCCACCACGTGGTACGTGAGGATCTCGGTGAGCTTCTCCTTGTCGGCCAGCACGGCGTCCAGGTCCTCCTCGGGGAGCGCGGCGAAGGCGTCGTTGGTGGGTGCGAAGACGGTGATGTCCTGCGCGCTGTTGAGGGTGTCCACGAGGCCGGCCTTCTTGACGGCGGTGACGAGGGTCGACAGCTCCGGGTTGTTCGACGCGGCGGTGGCCACCGGGTCCTGGGCCATGCCGTCGAAGCTGCCGGCGCCGTCCTGGGGCACGGCCGCGCAGGCGGGCCCGAAGGGCCCGGAGGACCCGGCGGGGCTCTCGGCGGCGTCGTCGGCCGCGTCCTTGCCCGGCGCGGACTCCTCGGACTGCTCGGACTCCTTGGACTGCTCGGACCGGGAAGCGCTGTCGTCGCCGCTGTCGCCGTCGTCGCCGCAGGCGGCGAGGGACAGCGGGAGTACGGCGGCGGTGAGGGCGACGGCGACGCGGCGGGTGCGGGTGCGGGTGGTGCGGGTGAGAGCGCGCATGGCGGATCTCTCTCCTTGAGGGTGGGAACGGTCGGTCGGTGGTCGTGGGGTGCGTACGGCCGGGTCAGTCGACGACGTCGACCACCACCGAGTGGCGGCCGGTGGCACCGTCGGGCAGGACCGGCGCGCGGGCGGCGGTCTGGACGTCGCCGCCGCGGTCGGTGGCGCGCACCTGGAGGGTGTGGGAGCCGGGCTCCGCGTCCCACGTCCACACCCACTGGCGCCACGTGTCGACGCTGTCCTGGGCCGCCAGCCGGGCCCGCTGCCACGGGCCGCCGTCGACCCGGACCTCGACGCCTCCGACGCCGCGGTGCTGCGCCCACGCGACACCGGCGACCGGCACCGGGCCGGCCTCGACGGTGGCCAGGGGGCGGGGGGTGTCGATACGGGACTGGGTCT
Source organism: Streptomyces phytophilus (assembly GCF_013870535.1). Taxonomy (GTDB): domain Bacteria; phylum Actinomycetota; class Actinomycetes; order Streptomycetales; family Streptomycetaceae; genus Streptomyces; species Streptomyces phytophilus. Next base: position 1,938 of record NZ_JACBXC010000858.1, read on the forward strand.
TGATCGGCGCGCGGGCGGCCCAGTCGCGCCGGACCCAGTACGGGTCGTAGGCGTCGAAGGTGGTCAGCTCCAGCTCGGTCAGCCACTTGCAGGCGGAGACGTAGCCGTAGAGGCCGGGCACCAGCATGCGTACGGGGAAGCCGTGGTCGAAGGGCAGCGGCTCGCCGTTCATGCCCAGCGCGAGCATGGCGTCGCGGCCGTCCATGACGGTCTCGACGGGGGTGCCGATGGTCATGCCCTCCACGGAGCGGGCGACGAGCTGGTCGGCGGGGCCGCCGCGCGACGGCGGCCGGACGCCCGCCTCGCGCAGGAGGGGGGCCAGGGGGACGCCGATCCAGCGGGCGTTGCCGACGTACGAGCCGCCGACCTCGTTGGAGACGCAGGTGAGGGTGACGTGCCGTTCGATCAGGTCGCGGCGGAGCAGGTCGGCGAAGCGGAGGGAGAGTTCGCGGGGGACGCCGTCGCCGTGGATGCGCAGGCGCCAGGACGCGGCGTCGACCCGGGGGACGACGAGGGCGGTGTCGACGCGGTAGAAGTCGCCGCTGGGCGTGAGGAACGGGGGGACGCCGTCGATGCCGAGGTCGGCGCCGCGCGGTACGGGCGGCGCGGCGGACGCGGGCGCGGGCAGCCGGAGCCGGTCCCGCGACGCCACCGCCTCGGCGGCCCGCCCGGCGCCCAACTCCCGCCCGAGCACCCAGGCCCCGCCGGAGGCGGCAGCGGCGGCGGAGGC
>NZ_JACBXC010000859.1 GCF_013870535.1 Streptomyces phytophilus
GCGCCGGCCAGGAGGCCCTTGCCGCCAAGGAGTTGGAAGAGCCGGCCCCAGTGGGCGTCGCCGAGCCGCTTGCCGAAGGCCGCCGCGTACGCGCCGCCCAGCTCCGCGACCGTACGGGAGCCGTCCATCCGTACCATCAGGAACCGCTCGCGCGGCCCGACCTCGAAGGACTGCCCGGTCGCGGTGTCCTTGACCAGGTGCACCGTACGCGGCCCGTGCAGCAGCGCGTCGCTCACCAGCACCTCCGGGCGCAGCCGGGGCTGGTGGGCGGCGAGCGCCCGCGACTCCGCGGTGCCGCTCACCGCGCGCTCCCGGTCGCGGGCGCCGCGGCCCGCGCGTGCAGCGCCCGGGCCAGGACGTGGGAGAGGTACGCCTCGTCCTGGATGGTCACGTGCAGCCGGTTGTTGGTCATGTGCATGTACGGGGACAGCAGCCGCTCCAGCGCCTCGTCCGGGTCGTCGACCGGCTCGTCCTCGTTGCCGTCCCAGGACCGGAAGACCAGCTCGCCCCGCCCCGCCAGCTCCACCACCCGCTCGCGCAGCTCCCGGCAGTGCTCCGCCCACCGGTCCAGCAGCGCCGGCAGCGTGCCGTCGCCCGCGGCGGCGGCGCGGATCCGGCCGTGCCAGGTGAGCAGCCCGGGGGCGACCTCGTCCGCCTTGCGCTCGTACTCGGCGCTGCCGATGAAGCCGGTGTCGGGGAACGCGCGGTGCCAGAAGGCGTAGTAGCGGTCCAGGAAGTCCGCGAGGCGGTCGTCCCCGGGCAGGAACGCGGTGGACATGATCAGCATGAGCTGCGCGGACGTGCCGAGCAGCACGGTGCGCAGGTGCAGGTTCTTGCCGCGCAGCGCGTCGCACACCAGCTCGCTGGAGCGGGCGAAGTGCCATTCGGCGAGCGCGACGCCGGCCGGGCCGCCGTACTTGCCGTACTCGGGCTCGTACGGCAGCCAGGCGCGGGAGTTGTTGGGCCGCACGTTCATCCGGCCCGCTTCGTCGGTGTAGCCGGCGCGGTCCTCGGGGCGGAACTCGATGTCGAAGAGCTGGTTGTAGAACTCGTTGAGGAAGCCGGAGTCGACCTGGTAGAGCGCGGGCCGCTCGGCGAGGAAGGCGTCGACGGCGCGCTCGGCGCGGGCCCGTACCTCCGCCTCGCGCCCCGGGGAGGAGGGGCGGAGGCGGAGGCGGACGTGGGGACCTTCGAGCCAGTAGTTGATGAAGAACCAGCCGTCGAGAAGGCCGTCGTCGTGCAGCTCGCGGACGAGCGGGGCGACGCACTGGAGGAGGAGCGGCACGGGGTTGGCGGCGTAGTAGACGTGCAGGGCCTGCCAGTCGCCGGGGGGCGTGCCGGGGGCGGGGGCGGGCTGGTCGGTCACGGGGTCTCCCCTTCTGCGGTGCCGGGCGGCGCGGGGGCCGTCTCCACGGCGAGTTCCACGACGTGGCCGCCGTGATCCGTCGTCAGGTACGGGCCGTCCTCGTCGGGCAGCGCCTCGCGGAACGTCACCCGCGCGGCGTCGCTGCGCAGCAGGCCCTCGAAGGCCAGCAGCGACAGCGGGCTGTCGAAGTCGACGTACTGCGGCTTGGCGCCGGTCGCGCCGCGCGCCGCGGCGTCCTTGACCATCGCGTAGACCCGGGCGGGCAGCCCGTGCCGACGGCGCCAGCGGTGCCAGGCCAGCAGCCACCCGGCGTCCCCCGTGCCGGTGGCGCGCGGCGGCAGCGCGGTCGCGGGGGCGCGCCACGAGCGGCGGGCGAGGACGAGCCGGCCGTGGCGTACGCGCGGGCGGTGGGTGACGCCGTCGTCCGGCTCGCCCTCGGGGACGCCGGCCCAGACGTCGACCGGCGACATGGAGGTCGGCGAGAGCAGCAGGAGGGTGCGCGGGATCTCGGGGAGCGCCAGCGGTACGAGGTAGCCGAGGTACACCGGCACCACCTCGCGGCCCAGCCGCGCCGAGCGCAGCACCAGCCGGTCGGTCGCGGGGTCGTGCTCCAGGCCGAGGTCGTCCAGGGCGATGCGGTTCTCCGGCGGTACGGAGCTGGTCTCGCCGGGGCAGACGATCTCGTAGTCGGTCAGCCGGCCGTGGAGGTTGAGGTTGCTGGTCACGGGGCCGCCGGTGACCTCGGCGAAGACGGCGCCCGCGGGCTGGAGTGCGCGGGCCCGGTCGCGGAGTTCCGCGGACAGGCCGCCGGGGATGCCGGGGTCGCCGTCGTAGCAGTGGGTGAAGCGGCTGAACGGGAAAAGCAGCCCGCCGTACGAGCGGTTGAGCACCACCAGCGGCTCGGACCCGGCGAGCTGGACGTGGTGGCTGTGCAGCGCCGGTTCCGCGGGGAGCGCGGCCAGTTCGGCGGCGACGGAGTCGAAGAGGTCGGCGCCGAGGACGAGTTCGGCGCCGCCGGGCGCGTGGCCGGCCCAGCGGGCCCGTACCCCGGTGTGGAACGCGCGCCGCGCGGCGTCGAGCGCCCGGAGCTGCGGCAGGCCCAGCCAGTTCTCCTCCGGTACGTACTCCCCCTTCGCGTCGAAGGGGGTGCGGCGCGAGGTGAACGACAGGTACTGGTCGAAGAAGTCCTCGTGGAAGTCGTGGATCAGCTTCAGCAGGTCGGTGCAGCGCCCGCCGGTGCCGTAGCGGGCGAGGAAGAACCCGTGCAGCGTCAGCCGCTGCGGCAGCGTCAGGTCGAAC
>NZ_JACBXC010000086.1 GCF_013870535.1 Streptomyces phytophilus
GGTCTGAATGCCCGTCAGGGCGGGGCGCCGCCGCACGGTCCGTGCCGTTTTGGGTGCGGACGGGTGTGCGGCACGGGGCGGGCGGGCGTGTCGCCTGCTTCTTTTTCTTCCTGGATCTGGACGATGCGATCTCACTGCAGAAACGACAAGGGGAGCTGAGTGCGTTGACTTTACCGACCTCAGTGGATGGGGTTTCGGGAAACCACCGGGCTCGCTCCGTCGGTGTCGGCCGTGCCCACGCCAAAGCCATCCTGCTGGGAGAGCATGCGGTCGTGTACGGGGCCGCGGCGCTGGCGGTGCCGATTCCGCAGCTGACGGCGACGGCCAGTGCCGGGTTCTCCTCCGCGGGCGGCGGCGAGGGCGAGCTGTCGTTCACCATGACGGGTTCGGCGTCGCGGGCGCTGGTGACGCAGGCCTCCGACGGGCTGCGGGAGCTGACCGCGGCGTTCAAGGACCGCGCGGGGGTATCGGGCGAGCTGCACCTGGACGTGATCCTCGACGGCGCCGTCCCGACGGGGCGGGGGCTGGGTTCCAGCGCGGCGAACTCGCGGGCGATCGTGCTGGCCCTGGCCGAGCTCTTCGGCCGCACGCTGTCCGACGGCGCGGTCTTCGACCTGGTGCAGACCGCGGAGAACATGGCGCACGGCCGGGCCAGCGGAGTGGATGCCATGGCCGTGGGTGCGTCGGCTCCGCTGCTGTTCCAGGCGGGCCGGGCCCGTGAGCTGAGCATCGGCTGCGACGGCCTGTTCATCGTCGCGGACAGCGGCGCCGCCGGCAGCACGAAGGAAGCGGTCGAGCTGCTGCGCGCGGGCTTCGACGCCCGCGCCGGGGCCCGGGAGAAGTTCCTGGAACGCGCCTCGCAGCTGACCGGCCAGGCCGAGCAGGCCCTGGCCGAGGGCCGGGCCGAGGACGTGGGTGCCCGGCTGACGGACTACCACGGCCTGCTGCGCGAGGCCGGGCTCAGCACCGAGCGGATCGAGGCGATGGTCGCGGCCGCACTCGCGGCGGGCAGCCTCGGCGCGAAGATCACCGGGGGTGGTCTGGGCGGCTGCGTGATCGCGCTGACCAGGCCCGAGGAGGCCAGCCAGGTCACCCGCCGGCTCCACGAAGCCGGCGCCGTGCACACCTGGGTCGTACCGTTGAGGAGGCGCGCCGAGCATGTCTGAACAGCGGATTGCCGTGGTCCGGACGCAAGAGCCCGACACCACCCCCCACCCCACCCCCCACACCGGTACCGGCACCGATGCCGGGGCCGGTACCGGGGCGGTGGCGGTGGCGCATCCGAACATCGCGCTGATCAAGTACTGGGGCAAGCGTGATGAGCATCTGGTGCTGCCGCGGACCGACAGCCTGTCGATGACCCTGGACATCTTCCCCACGACGACCCGGGTGCGCCTGGCGCCCGGGGCGGGGCGGGATGCGGTGGTGCTGGGCGGGCGGCCGGCCGAAGGCGAGGCGCTGCGGCGCATCGTCACGTTCCTCGACCTGGTGCGGCAGACCGCCCGGGTGCCGCACCGGGCCGTGGTGGAGTCGGAGAACACAGTGCCCACCGGGGCGGGCCTGGCGTCGTCGGCCAGCGGTTTCGCGGCGCTGGCCGTGGCCGCGGCCGGCGCGTACGGGCTGTCGCTGACGGCGACCGGGCTGTCGCGGCTGGCCCGGCGCGGTTCGGGGTCTGCGTCGCGGTCGATCTTCGGTGGCTTCGCCGTCTGGCACGCGGGCCGGCCCGGGCAGGACACCAAGGCCGCGGACCTGGGTTCCTACGCCGAGCCGGTGCCGGTGGCCGATCTCGATCCGGCGCTGGTCGTCGCGGTGGTCGACGCCGGGCCCAAGGACATCTCCAGCCGCGCGGCGATGCGCCGCACCGTCGACACCTCGCCGCTGTACGAGCCGTGGGCCGCCTCCAGCAGGGACGACCTGACCGGGATGCGGGCGGCGCTGCTGCGCGGTGATCTGCAGGTGGTGGGGGAGATCGCCGAGCGCAACGCGCTGGGGATGCACGCCACGATGCTGGCGGCGCGGCCCGCGGTGCGCTACCTGTCGCCGGCGACGCTGACCGTGCTGGATGCGGTGGGGCAGCTCAGGCGGGACGGGGTGGCGGCCTACGCGACCATGGACGCCGGGCCGAACGTGAAGGTGCTGTGCCGGCGCCGGGAGGCCGACCGGGTCGCCCAGAGTGTGCGGGAGGCGGCCGCGGGAGGTGCGGTGCACATCGCCGGGCCGGGTCCCGGTGCGCGGCTGCTGCCCAAGGGCGGGCGATGACCCGCGGATCCAGCGTGGTGCGCCGGGCGCCGGGCAAGTTGTTCGTCGCGGGCGAGTACGCGGTGGTCGAACCCGGTGTCCCGGCGATCCTGGTGGCGGTGGACCGCCGGATCACCCTGACCGTGTCGGCCCTGGACGGCACCGGGGTGGAGATCTCCTCCGACCTGGCCCCGGGCCCGCTGCGCTGGCGCTGGGCCGACGGCCGCCTCGAACCCGACACCACACACCACCACAGCCACAGCAGCGACGGCAGCAGCAGCACCCCCGGCAACGGCAGCAGCGGCAGCACTGCCGGCAGCGGTGATGGTGGTGGTGGGCAGGCTCATCGGGCGTTGGGGCATGTCGTCTCGGCGGTTGAGACGACGGCGGGGCTGCTGGGCGAACACGGCCTGGCCGTACCGGCGATGAGCGTGCGGGTCGACAGCAACCTGCACGACAACGGCCGCAAGTACGGCCTGGGCTCCAGCGGCGCGGTGACGGTGGCGGCCGTCGCGGCCGTCGCGGCGTTTTGCGGCCTGGACCTGCCCACCGGGGACCGCTTCCGCCTGGCGATGCTCGCCACCGCCCGTATCGACCCCAAAGGCTCCGGCGGTGACCTGGCCGCCAGCACCTGGGGCGGCTGGATCGCCTACCAGGCGCCCGACCGGGACTTCGTCGTGGACCTGGCCCGCCGCCGCGGCACCGCCGAGGCGCTGCGCACGCCCTGGCCGCATTTCGCGGTACGCCGGCTGCCGCCGCCGGCCGGCCTGGACTTCCAGGTCGGCTGGACCGGGAACCCGGCGTCCACCGCTTCCCTGGTGGCCTCGCTGCACCGGCGGACCTGGCGGCACAGCGCCTCGCACCGCGCGTTCGTCGCCACCAGCACCGGCATCGTCCACGCCCTGGCCGACGCCCTCGAACACGGCGACGGCCCCGGCCTGCTGCACCAGATCCGCCGGGCCCGCACCGAACTGGCCCGGCTGGACGACGAGGTCCACCTGGGCATCTTCACCACCGAACTGACGGCACTGTGCGACGCCGCCGAGGCCGTCGGCGGCGCCGCCAAACCCTCCGGGGCCGGCGGCGGCGACTGCGGCATCGCCCTGCTGCCCGCCCACGCCCCCCGCGACCTCTCGCGGCTGCGGCAGCGGTGGGCCGCGGCCGGGATCCTGCCCCTGCCCCTGGGCCCCGCCACCGAAAGGAACGAGGAATGAGCGGTCAGCGCAAGGACGACCACGTCCGGCTCGCCATGGAACAGCACCGGGCCCGCAGCAGCATCAACCAGTTCGACGAGGTGTCCTTCGTCCACCACGCCCTGGCCGGCATCGACCGGCCGGACGTGTCCCTGGCCACCGCCTTCGCCGGCATCCACTGGCCCGTCCCCCTCTACATCAACGCGATGACCGGCGGCAGCACCAAAACCGGCGAGATCAACCGGAACCTGGCCACCGCCGCCCGCGAAGCCGGCGTGCCCATCGCCTCGGGCTCGATGAACGCCTACCTCAAAGACCCCTCCTGCGCCGACACCTTCCGCGTCCTGCGCACCCACAACCCCCGCGGGTTCGTCATGGCGAACATCAACGCCACCACCACCGTCGACGGCGCGAAACGCGCCATCGACCTGCTGCAGGCCGACGCCCTGCAGATCCACATCAACACCGCGCAGGAAACACCCATGCCCGAAGGCGACCGGTCCTTCGCCTCCTGGGGCCCGCAGATCCACAAGATCGCCGCAGCCGTCGGCATCCCCGTCATCGTCAAGGAAGTCGGCAACGGCCTCAGCCGCCGCACCGTCCACACCCTGGCCGCACTGGGCGTGCACGCAGCCGACGTCAGCGGCCGCGGCGGCACCGACTTCGCCCGCATCGAAAACGGCCGCCGCGAACAAGCCGACTACGCCTTCCTGCACGGCTGGGGCCAATCCACCGCCGCCTGCCTCCTCGACGCACACGACGCCCCCCTCCCCCTGCTCGCCTCCGGCGGCGTGCGCACCCCCCTGGACGTCGCCCGCGCACTGGCCCTGGGCGCAGCAGCCGTCGGCTCCTCCGGCGGATTCCTGCGCACCCTGACCGACGGCGGCGTCAGCGCCCTGGTCACCCAGCTGACGACCTGGCTCGACCAACTCGCCGCACTGCAGACCATGCTCGGCGCCCCCACACCCGCCGACCTCACCCGCTGCGACCTGCTCATCCACGGCCAACTGCGGGAATTCTGCACCGACCGCGGCATCGACACCCGCCGCCTGGCCCAACGCACCCCCACCCCCAGCCCGGCCACAGATGCCGGCACGGCCACAGACGCCGGCACGGCCGCGGGCGGCGCCCTCCACGAGATGACGGGAAGCACACGATGAGCGAAGCACACGCGATAGCCGGGGTCCCCATGAAGTGGGTCGGGCCACTGCGCATCTCGGGAAACATCGCCGACACCGAGACCCACGTCCCCCTGGCCACCTACGAATCGCCCCTGTGGCCGTCGGTGGGCCGCGGCGCGAAAGTCTCCATGCTCACCGAACAGGGCATCGTCGCCACCCTCGTCGACGAGCGGATGACCCGCTCGGTCCTCGTCGAGGCCACCGACGCCGCCACCGCGCTGCGCGCCGCGCAGAGCATCGAGACGCACATCGACGAACTGCGCGACATCGTCCGCGGCTGCAGCAGGTTCGCCCGCCTCATCGGCGTCCGCCACGAGATCACCGCGAACCTGCTGTTCATCCGCTTCGAGTTCGCCACCGGCGACGCCTCCGGCCACAACATGGCCACCCTCGCCTCCGACGCACTCCTCAAACACCTCCTGCACACCATCCCCGGCATCTCCTACGGATCGATCTCCGGGAACTACTGCACCGACAAGAAAGCCACCGCGATCAACGGCATCCTCGGCCGCGGCAAGAACGTCGTCACCGAACTCCTCATCCCCCGCCGGATAGTCACCGACGTCCTGCACACCACCGCCGCGAAAGTCGTCGAACTCAACATCCGCAAAAACCTCCTCGGCACCCTCCTCGCCGGCGGTATCCGCTCCGCCAACGCCCACTTCGCGAACATGCTCCTCGGCTTCTACCTCGCCACCGGCCAGGACGCCGCGAACATCGTCGAAGGCTCCCAGGGCGTCACCATGGCCGAAGACCGCGACGGCGACCTCTACTTCTCCTGCACCCTGCCCAACCTCATCGTCGGCACCGTAGGCAACGGCAAAGGACTCGGCTTCGTCGAAACCAACCTCACCCGCCTCGGCTGCCGCACCGAAGCCGAACCCGGCCACAACGCACGACGACTCGCCGTCATCGCAGCCGCCACCGTCCTGTGCGGCGAACTGTCCCTCCTCGCCGCCCAGACCAACCCCGGCGAACTCATGCGCGCACACATCCAACTCGAACGCGACACCACGACAGCAAAGGTTGGTGCCTAGGACATGCCCGACCCACTCGGAATCCACGACCTGTCATTCGCCACAACCGAGTACGTCCTGCCCCACACCGCACTCGCAGCACACAACGGCACCGACATCGGGAAATACCACATAGGCATCGGCCAGGAATCGATGAGCGTCCCCGCCGCCGACGAGGACATCGTCACCATGGCCGCAGCCGCCGCCGCACCCATCATCACCCGCCACGGCAGCAGCCAGATCCGCACCGTCGTCTTCGCCACCGAATCCTCCATCGACCAGGCCAAATCGGCAGGCATCTGGGTCCACTCCCTCCTCGGCCTGCCCTCAGCCACCCGCGTCGTCGAACTCAAACAAGCCTGCTACGGCGCCACAGCAGCCCTCCAGTTCGCCCTCGGCCTCCTCCGCCGCGACCCCACCCAACACGTCCTCGTCATCGCCTCCGACATCTCCAAATACGACGCCGACAGCCCAGGCGAAGCAACCCAGGGCGCCGCAGCAGTAGCCATGCTCGTCACCACCAACCCCGCACTCGCCACCATCGAAGACCCCTCAGGACTCTTCACCGCCGACGTCATGGACTTCTGGCGCCCCAACTACCGCGACACCGCACTCGTCGACGGCCAGGAATCCATCAACGCCTACCTCCAAGCCGTCGAAGGCACCTGGAAGGACTACACAGAACAAGGCGGCCACCGACTCGACGACTTCGCCGCCTTCTGCTACCACCAGCCCTTCACAAAAATGGCGTACAAAGCACACCGCCACCTACTGAACTACTGCGACCGCGACACCGACAAAACCACCATCGACCAAGCCCTCGCCCAAACCACCACCTACAACAACGTCGTAGGCAACAGCTACACCGCATCCGTCTACCTCGCCCTGGCCGCACTCCTCGACCAGGCAGACGACCTCACCGGCCGCCCCATCGGCCTCTTCAGCTACGGCTCCGGCAGCGTCGCCGAATTCTTCGCCGCCACCCCCACCCCCGGCTACCACCACCACCTACGCACCCAGGCACACCGCGAAGCCATCACCCGCCGCACACCCCTCGACTACCCCACCTACCTCACCCTCCACGAACACACCCTCCCCACCGACGGCCGCAACCACCACACCCCCACACAAACCACCGGCCCCTACCGACTCTCCGGACTCAACAACCACAAACGCATCTACGAAACCCGCTAACCCCCAACCCAAACCAGACCAGACCAGACCAGACCACCGGACCGGACCGGACCGGTCCCGCACCCGGCCCACGGACACCCACACCCCACCCCACACACAAACCGGGCACACAAGCCGGCACGCAGACCACGGCACGCAGACGGCCCACAAGGCCGGCGCAGGCCGACACAGGCCGGCCCGCCGGCCGACACGAAGGCCGACACAGGCCGCCGCAGAAGCCCTCCCGGGCCGACACAACCGGGCCGTCAGGCCACCCCACAGACCAACACGCAGACCAGCAACGCAGGCCAGCACGGCGTCCGGCCACCAACCGGGGCGTGCAGGCCCACACAGACCCGGCACGGTCTCCCGGCCCACAGGCCGCAACGTGCACACCGGCCCACCAGCCGGCACAGGCGACGGCACGCAGGCCGGCACAGGAACAGGGCGGGCAGGCCGGCACAGGACGGGGCGCCTCGGGCACCCACGCACCACCCCCGGCCCGGGCCGGGCCGAGATCCCCACCCCACTGCGCACCACCATGGCGCACCGCCCGCGCCGCACCGCCCGTGCCGTACCGCTCAGGCCGAACCGTCCGTGCCGTACTGCTCGGGCCGTACTGCTCGGGCCGTGTGCCGCGGGCAGTCCTGCACCACCATCCGAAGGGAGGGCACACACACATGACCCAGACCCCGACCACCTACACCGGCGTGCCAGACCGGATCGCCCCCAGCATCGACGTGAGGATCCTGGGAACCGGCGGCTACGTACCCGACCGCATCGTCACCAACGACGAAGTCGGCACACCGGCCGAAGTCGACGACGAATGGATCACCCGCAAAACCGCCATCCGCGAACGCCGCTGGGCCGCCCCCGACCAGGCCACCTCCGACCTCGCCACCGCCGCAGCCCACGCCGCCATGCAATCCGCGGGCATCACCCCCGCACAACTCTCCGTCATCGCCGTCGCCACCTCCACCCCCGACCGCCCCCAACCCCCCACCGCCGCCTACGTCCAACGCAACCTCGGCGCCTCCGGCACAGCCGCCTTCGACGTCAACGCCGTCTGCTCCGGCACCGTATTCGCCCTCTCCGCCGTCGGCAGCGTCATCCTCAGACGAGGCGGCTACGCACTCGTCATCGGCGCCGACACCTACTCCCGCATCCTCAACCCCACCGACCGCAGAACCGTCGTCCTCTTCGGAGACGGCGCCGGCGCCATGGTCCTGGGCACCACACCCCACGGCCCCCTCGTCCGACACGTCGCACTCCACACCTTCGGCGACCTCTCCCACCTCATCGAAGTACCCGCCGGCGGCAGCCGAACCCCCCTCACCCACAACAACCTCGACACCGGACAGCAATACTTCACCATGAACGGACGCGAAGTACGCAGCTTCGTCGTCGAACAACTCCCCCAACTCATCAAAGAATTCCTCCACGAAGCCGGCGTCGAACCCACCGACATCCACCACATCATCCCCCACCAAGCAAACGGCGTCATGCTCGACTCCATGACCCAAGACCTCGCCATGCCCAACGCCACCATGCACCGCACACTCACCCACTACGGCAACACCGGAGCCGCCTCCATCCCCATCACCCTCGACACAGCCGCCCGCACAGGCGCCTTCCAGCCAGGCCAACTCATCCTCCTCGCCGGATTCGGCGGCGGCATGGCCACCAGCTTCGCACTCATCGAATGGCACTGACCACCAACAAAACAACCACCCCCCACCCCCACCACAACAGAAACTGAACACCCCAAAACACCAACCGGCGGCAGGCATTCGGAACCCGGGCAAGATTCATGCCCCGGATTCCGGGCCCCACCAAAACCGGCCCACCCCACCAACCCCCAGCCCCCCGAGAACACAAACCCCACACCACCACGGGCCAAACCCCACACCACCAGCTGCGCCAGCACCTGGGCCACCAGCACCGGCACCCGCACCGGGCCAGCCCGAAACACCACCCGGCCCGAACCCGCACCGCACCCCACCGCCCGACCGGCGCGCCTACCACCCCAGCGCCACCGCTGCCGAGCGGAGCGAACACCCGCCCGGCCCTCACCCGCCGACAAGCCCGGCACACACCGCGACACCAGACGGCCACAGGACAGCCAGCAGGCCCCCACAACCCTCACACCGGGGGCCGCACCTCGGCCTCAAGCCGCACACAGCCCGACCGGCACCACCACACGGACCCCGAACCACACACAGACACCCCGAGCCAGCGCACCTCCGCCCAGAGCAGAACCCGACGCACGCGGAACCCCGGGCGCCAGCACGAACAGGGCAAGCGCAAGACCCGACACGGGCGACCAGACCGAGCACAGGCCAAGAGACCGGACACAGCTCCACGACCCGACACGGCATGAAGAACTGCACGCCGGCTTTGTTCACGAGCTTCGACAGCAGCTGTTCACTGGTTGGGAAGGCACCCGAGGTGCACGGGGCCCGATGTTCATGAGAACCGGCAGCCCTTCCGCTCCGTCGGCACCCGGTTCCGGGCTACTCCTGCCAGTTCGCTGTGGCTGCGGCGCGCCCCTGCCACAGCCTCACGCCCGGACCGTCCGGCTCCCACCGGTCGCAGAACCGCCGCAACTCCTCGCACCGGGCCAGCATGGCCGCCCTGCGGGCCGGCCAGGGCGGCACCTGATCGCCGTAGGCCCGGAAAAAGTGGCCGAGTGCACGGCGGTGCCCGGGATGATGGGTACGCACGATCCACTCGCACCAGGCCAGATCCTCGACCGGGTCCCCGAAGTGGGCGAACTCCCAGTCGACCACTGCGGTGACCTCGAAGGTGCCGGGATCGAGCAGCACGTTGTTGGGCCCGAAATCACCGTGCACAAGCACCTTCCCCGCTCTGGGCGCCTCTTCCGGCAACACGCTCGGTACGGACCTGTGAATACTGCGCAGCAACTCCCCGCAACTCCCCAGGACAGCTTCCGGTTGACCGGCAGCAAGAAGCTCCTGGCCGGGCACACCGGCCACGAAGCCGAGAGTGAGCGCGGTCCCAGTCGTCCCCTGTACCGGCGGGACGGGCAAGCGGCCCTGCAGCCGGGTCAACAGTGCGCGCTCACGACGGCACCTGAGCTGAGCGCCGGGACCCACGTACGTCTTCTCCACAACGGCCCCATCGCTGACCGTACGGTTGGTGTAGCCGTGCTTCAGCGGACGCATCCACTGATCATCAACCCCAGACAACTCCCCGACAACCCACCCGTACACCGCCCCCACGCCCTGCCCGCATCGGCCGGTGCCGCCGAAACTCCTGAACAATTCGATTCCCCACCCCGGCACGTACGCCTCCCAAACCAGTGAACAACTGCTGTCCCCTCCCCTGGACAGAGCCAGCACACAGACCAGCGGCCCGGGCACACACGAACCGCCGGACGCAGGCGAACCGCCAGATACAGACGAACGGGCGGCCACAGACAAACCATCAGGTACAGACGAACGGTCAGATACAGACGAACGGGCGGGCGCAGGCCCAGCGCCAGACGCAGGCGAGCAGGCGGGCGGGCGGGCGGGCGGGCGCGGAGGAACGGGCGGACACAGGCAAGCGGCCGGGCGCAGGCCCAGCGCCAGGCGCAGACGAGCGGCCGGGCGGGCGCGGAGGAACCGGCGGACACAGGCGAACGGGCGGGCGCAGGTCCAGGTACAGGCGAGCGAATGGGCGGGCTCGGAGGAACGGGCTGGCGCAGGCGAGCGGAGATCAGGCAGGATCCCCACCGGGCGGACGGGACCGGCACCCGGCAAACGCCGGAAAAAACCCCCGCCCCTGCCGGGCAGCGTTCATCGTCCCGGCACCACCCTCAAGGAACCGCCCGCAACACCCCCCACCACCGGACACAGCCACCAAACCCCGACCAGGGCACAAGCCGACACCGGTGAGCAGACCAGCCGCAGGCGAAGAGACCACACACGGCCCGCACACGGCCCGCGCGCGGCCGCGAAAGCCACACACAGGCAGCAGCCGGGCCCGGACACGGCAGCAAACCCCCCACACGGCCAGACAGACAAGCCCGGACACCGGCAAGCGGACGAAGAGACCACACAGCAGGCACCCCAAGACCAGACGCGGAGACCCTCAACAAACAGGCAAGACCGGCCACCGGCAGACCAGAAGGGACCCCCACCGGACCCACCGCCCCACACCAACCGTGCAATAAGCGGGGAACACCACCACCCCGAAAACCCAGCCCCAGCCGACAGCCAGCCGCCAACAGCC
>NZ_JACBXC010000860.1 GCF_013870535.1 Streptomyces phytophilus
GCCCTGCGGGCCCTGAAGGCCGGGGGAGCGGCCTGACGGCGCCGCCGCCGCGCCCAACCGACAGGAAACGCAGGGGACTCGCCCCGTACTAGAACGGATAGCGGGCGTGCCGGGTCGCCAGCGTCACCCACCGCGTGTTGCTGAACGACTCCAGCCCCCACCGCCCGCCGAACCGCCCGAAGCCGCTCGCGCCCACCCCGCCGAACGGCGCCGTCGGCTCGTCCGCGATCGTCTGGTCGCCGACGTGCACGATGCCCGTACGTATCCGCCGGGCCACCCCCAGCAGCCGCGCCAGCCGCTCCTCGTCGAACCACAGCGCCGGCTCCAGCGCCGTCCCCCGCGCCCCGGCCCACATCCGCCACGTGCCCAGCAGCGCGCCCACGTCCATGCTCACCGCGTGGAAGGAGAAGCTGTTGTACTTGAAGGAGTTCTGCCAGTACTTCACGCCCAGCACCAGGAACTGGTCCGTCTCAGGCCCCGGCGCCCCCTCCCCCAGCGCCTCCCGTACGGCACCCGAGACGTCGCCGGTCAGCAGCCGGCGCAGCGCGTGGTGGCGGGCCGAGTAGTAGTGCACGCCCGGCGGTACGGGGGCGCAGGGCCCGCTGATCCAGTAGACGGAGACGGGGTAGAGGCCGCCGCCGGAGGCGGTGCCGCGGGACCAGTTGGCGAGGGGGTAGAAGGGCAGGGCGTTCAGGTCGGTGTTGGCCTGCACGCCGAGGCGGCGGCCCACCAGCCCGTACGAGTCCCGCAGCAGCCCCCCGAGCAGCCCGAGGTCGAACGCGGGCCCGCCGCCGCCCGCGCCGGGGGACAGCAGGCCGCGCTCGACGGTGGCGTGCGCCGGGTACGCGGGTCCCGCCGGCAGCGGCAGCCGGTCCGTACCGGGGTAGTGCTTGGTCTTACGGGGACCGTCCGCCCAGTCGGGCACGAAGTCCACCGGCTCCATCGGCACCCGGCCGCGATGCATGATCGCGGTCGCGTATCCGTGGGCGTATCCCATCGTCTGCTCCTTCTCCGGGTGGCCGGCGGCTCGTGTCAGGGGAACGGGTGCGGTGCGGGGTTCAGCTCGGCGTCGGTGAGGTCGTGGTCGCGCAGCCCCGCCTCGCGCAGCCCGGTACGCAGCCGGGGCATGCCCAGCGCCCGCTGCCGGGACCAGCCGAAGTCGATGGGCAGCAGCCCCGGTACGAGCACGCCGACCGTCCACAGCCCCCGCTCCCGCTGCTCGGGCAGGGTCTGGTCGACGGCGATCACCTCGAACCCGGCCCCGGCGACCGCCGCCACGCACGCCGCGGCGTCCTCGGCGAGGTCGTCGGAGACGGGCAGGGTGCGCCCGGCGCCGTACCGCTCGTGCAGCGGGACGGGGCGCCGCGCCGGCTTGAGGAGGAAGTCGGCGTGGCGGGCCATCTCCGGCAGCCCGTAGACGAGGGGGTGGTCGTGGAGGGCGGCGACCTTGCCGAAGTCGGCGGCCATGGCCCGCAGCCGGGGCTCCTCCCGCTCCGTACGGCCCGCGAGGTTGACGGCGTCGGTGGCGATCTCGTCCAGCGCGGCGGCCAGCGCCGCTTCGGGGTCGAGCCCGGCGCCGGCGCCGAAGCACATCCGGCCGGGGCCGCCGTCGTGGCGCTCGGCGACGCCGGCGACGACGGGGACGGGGAAGGTCAGCGCGGCGTCGAAGAACCGGGCCCGGTAGCCGTACATCTCCAGCCGCGCCACCATCTGCCGGGTGGCGGGGCGGGCGGCGGAGGCGGGGTCCAGTTCGGTGAGGGGCTGCCGCCCGTACCAGGCGAGGAGGAAGGCGTCGCGCTCGACGACCTCCATGAGGCCGTAGTAGACGGCCTCGGCGGCGGAGCCGCCGGTGGCGCAGCCGTTGGAGCTCTCCTGCACGAAGCGGTCGGCGAGGCCGGGGGTGTGGTAGTACGTCAGCACCTCGGGCACGAGCAGGGGGCGGCGGTCGGTGAGGGAGTGGCCCCAGACCCAGGAGATCTCGCGCTCCGGCGCGAACGGGGCGATGCCGGTCGCGGAGTGGAACTCCGGGGCGTAGAGCCCGCACCGGCGGGGGTCGAGGGCGGGGCGGCCCTCGGCGACGAGCTGGTCGAGGCTGGCCCGCACGGTGGTGGCACGGGTGCGGGGCCGCATGCCGGCGTAGCGCTCCAGGCCCTCCAGGACGCCGATGCGCAGGCTGTCGCGGAAGGTGTCGGCGTGGCCGCCCCAGAAGGTCTCGCGGAGGTAGTCGCCGGAGCGGAGCGAGAAGCAGCCGATGGTGGCGGAGGTGGAGGTGGAGGAGACGTCGAGGACGACGGTGGGCCCGAGGGCGCCGCACACGGGGTTCGCGAACGCCTCGGTGGGCAGGTCGTAGTCCGCGAGCGCCCGGGTGCGGAAGGCGCCGGGACGGTACTTGGGGGAGGGCTGGAGGTCAAGGAGGGCGCCGTCGGCGGAGTCGCGCTCGCGGGGACCGCAGCCGGGGCACTCGGGGTCGGGGACGAGGGGGTAGCGGCGGACGGTGAGGTCGGCGAGGTCGAGCTGGTGGACGAGGGGGAAGGCGGCGGTACGGGGACCGGCGGTGCCGCGGGCGCCGGGATCGGCAGCGGCTTCGGTGTCCTGGCATGCGGCGACGTCACGACGGCGGGCGGACGCACGGTCCGCGGCGGAGACGGCCCCGGCCACGAGG
>NZ_JACBXC010000861.1 GCF_013870535.1 Streptomyces phytophilus
GCGCGACCGGCTCCGTGTAGCGGGCCGCCAGCGGTCCGACGATCACCAGCACCAGCACGTACGCCGTCGCCAGCGGCCCCAGTTCCGGCTCGACGCCGGCGGTGACCGCGATCCCCGCGATGACGATGGAGAACTCGCCCCGCGCGACCAGCGTGCCGCCGGCCCGCCAGCGGCCCTTCACCGAGATCTCCGCACGTTTCGCCGCCCAGTAGCCCGTCGCGATCTTCGTCCCCGCCGTCACGACCGCCAGCGCCAGCGCCGGCAGGATCACCGGCGGGATCGACTCGGGATCGGTGTGCAGGCCGAAGAAGACGAAGAACACCGCGGCGAACAGGTCCCGCAGCGGACTGAGCAGGTTGTGCGCGCCCTCGGCCACCTCGCCCGACAGGGCGATGCCCACCAGGAACGCGCCCACCGCCGCCGACACCTGGAGCTGCTGGGCGAGACCGGCGACCAGCAGCGTCAGACCCAGGACGACGAGCAGCAGCTTCTCGGGGTCGTCGCTGGAGACGAAGCGGGAGATGAGCCGCCCGTAGCGGACGGCGACGAAGAGCACCGCGCCCGCCACGCCGAGCGCGATGGCCAGCGTGACGCTGCCCTGCGCGATGCCGACGCCGGCGACCAGCGCGGTGACGATCGGCAGGTAGACCGCCATCGCCAGGTCCTCCAGGACCAGCACGCTGAGGATCACCGGCGTCTCGCGGTTGCCGAGCCGGCCGAGGTCGCCGAGGACCTTGGCGATGACGCCGGACGAGGAGATCCAGGTGACGCCGGCCAGCACCACGGCGGCGACGGCGCCCCAGCCGAGCAGCAGCGCCATGATCGCGCCCGGCAGGGCGTTGAACGTGAAGTCGACGACCCCGGCCGGGTACTGGGTCTTGAGGTTCGAGACCAGGTCGCTGGCCGTGTACTCCAGGCCGAGCATGAGCAGCAGCAGGATCACGCCGATCTCGGCGCCGATCGCCACGAAGTCCTCGCTGGCGCCGAGCGGCAGCAGCCCGCCCTCGCCGAAGGCGAGCCCGGCCAGCAGGTACAGGGGGATGGGGGAGAAGTGGAAGCGGCCCGCGAACCGCCCGAGCAGACCGAGCCCGAGGATGATGGCGCCGAACTCGATGAGGAAAACCGCGTAGGAGTGCAAGCGCTCACTCCCGCCCGAGCAGCGCCGCGGCCGCCTCGATGCCCTCGCGGGTGCCGATCACGATGAGCGTGTCGCCGCCGGCGAACCGGAAGTCCGGGGTGGGGGAGGGGATGGCCTCCGCGCGCCGCAGCACGGCCACGATCGACGCCCCCGTCTCGGTGCGGATCCGCGTCTCGCCCAGCACCCGGCCGTTCCAGTACGACGTGGCCGACAGCTCGACGCGCTCGGCGACCAGCCCCAGGTCGGTGGTGTGCAGCAGGTTCGGACTGTGGTGCGACGGCATGAGCGCGTCGATCAGCGCCGCCGTCTCGGCGCCGTTGAGATGCAGCGACTGCGCGCAGGCGTCCGGGTCGTCGGAGCGGTAGACGTTGATCGACCGGGTGCCGTCCCGGTGGGCGATCACCGACAGGTGCTTCTTCTGCGCACGTGTCGTGAGGTCGTACTTCACGCCGATCCCCGGCAGCGGCGTGGTGCTCATCCTTGGAGCAGGCACGGCCCGTCCCCTTTCCGACTTTGCTGAGTGTCGCGCGTCCGCGGCCCCGGGATTCGGCAGCGGATCCCCCCGCGCGGCGCAGCCGATATCGTGCCATCCCCGCGTACGGCGGGAACATGGGTGTCAGCACGGATGGACAGCACAGCTCGGGCCGGGCCACCATCAGTGCCGGGACGGTAGTCTTCTCCGCCGGTCGCAGCCCCGGTCAGGCCCGGTCCCACCGGCTGCGTCCACCGTCCCAGGGAACCCGCCCATGAACCGAGCGGTCAAGGCCCGCGTCCTGCTCGCCGACGACCATGCGCTCGTACGCCGCGGGATCCGGCTCATCCTCGACGCCGAACCCGACCTGGCCGTCGCGGCGGAGGCGGGCGACGGCGCCGAGGCCGTCGCGCTCGCCCGCGACGGGGCGGCCGTGGACCTGGCGATCTTGGACGTGGCGATGCCCCGGCTGACGGGTCTGCAGGCGGCGCGCGAGCTGTCCCGCGTACGGCCGGAGCTGCGGATACTCATCCTGACGATGCACGACAACGAGCAGTACTTCTTCGAGGCGCTGAAGGCGGGGGCCGCGGGCTACGTGCCCAAGTCCGTCGCCGACCGGGACCTCGTCGAGGCGTGCCGCGCCGCGCTGCGCGACGAGCCGTTCATCTACCCGGGCGCGGAGACGGCCCTCATCCGCCGCTACCTCGACCGCGCCCGCCAGGGAGACCCGCTGCCGGCCCGGCCGATCACGGAGCGGGAGGAGGAGATCCTCAAGCTCGTCGCGGAGGGCCACACCTCGAAGGAGATCGGGGACCTGCTGGTCATCAGCGCGAAGACGGTGGAGCGGCACCGGGCCAACCTGCTGCAGAAGCTGGGCCTGCGCGACCGCCTGGAGCTGACGCGGTACGCGATCCGGGTGGGCCTGATCGAACCCTGACGCCGAGTACGGGGCGCCCGGCCCGCGCGCCCTCGTACCGGAAGGACCGGCGGGGTACGGCCGCCCGGCCGTACCCCGCCCCTGGCGTACTCCGTCCCCCTCCGGCCCCGTACCC
>NZ_JACBXC010000862.1 GCF_013870535.1 Streptomyces phytophilus
GACGACCCCGGCGACGGCGCCTTCCGGGTCCGGCTCGCCAACTTCGAGGGCCCCTTCGACCTCCTCCTCCAGCTCATCTCCAAGCACAAGCTGGACGTCACCGAGGTCTCCCTGCACCGCGTCACCGACGACTTCATGGCCCACATCCGCGCCATGGGACCGGACTGGGACCTCGACCAGACCACCGAGTTCCTCGTCGTCGCCGCCACCCTCCTCGACCTCAAGGCCGCCCGCCTGCTGCCCGCCGCCGAGGTCGAGGACGAGGAGGACCTCGCGCTGCTGGAGGCCCGCGACCTGCTCTTCGCGCGGCTGCTGCAGTACCGCGCGTACAAGGAGATAGCGGGCATCTTCCACCGCCGGCTGGAGGAGGAGTCGCAGCGCCACCCCCGTACCGTCGGGCTGGAGCCGCACCACGCGGAGCTGCTGCCCGACGTGGTCATCAGCATCGGCCCGGAGGGCTTCGCCCGGCTCGCGGTCAAGGCGATGCAGCCCAAGCCCGTGCCGCAGGTCTACGTCGACCACATCCACGCCCCGCTCGTCAGCGTCCAGGAGCAGGCGGAGGTCGTCGTCTCGCGGCTGCGCGAGCACGGCTCCGTCAGCTTCCAGGAGCTGATCGCCGACGCCCCCGATGCACTGACCGTCGTCGCCCGGTTCCTGGCGCTGCTGGAGCTGTACCGGGAGCGGGCCGTGGCCCTCGACCAGGAGGGCGCGCTGGAGCCGCTGACGGTGCGGTGGACGGGGCGGGAGGATGCGGTGCCGGTGGTCACCGACGAGTTCGACACGGCGCCCGGCGACGCCGACGAGGCCGGCCGGAACGAAGGCGAAGGCGAGGACGAGCGATGAGCGACGCAGTGGCGGACGTGCCGGGCGGGCCCGGGGTGGCGGACCCGGACGCGGCGGAGGCGGCGGCCGTACCGGGTACGGAGCCGGAGGCGCTGCCGGAGCCGGAGCCGGAGGCGCAGGCGGACGCGGAGGCAGAGGCCGGGAAGGAGGCGAGCCCCACCGCCGGGCTCCCGCTGCGCCCGGCCCTCGAAGCAGTCCTGATGGTCGTCGACGAGCCCGTCACCCCCGCCCACCTGGCCAAGGTCCTCGACCGCCGCCCCCGCGAGATCGCCGACGCCCTGCGCGAGCTGTCCGACGAGTACACCGTCCAGGGCCGCGGCTTCGACCTGCGCCACGTCGCCGGCGGCTGGCGCTTCTACACCCGCGCCGCCTACGCGCCCGCCGTCGAGGGCTTCGTCCTCGACGGCCAGCAGGCCCGGCTCACGCAGGCCGCGCTGGAGACCCTCGCGGTCGTCGCGTACCGCCAGCCGGTCTCCCGCTCCCGGGTCTCCGCGGTCCGCGGCGTCAACTGCGACGGCGTCATGCGCACGCTCCTCCAGCGCGGGCTTATCGAGGAGGCGGGCACGGAGGACGGAACAGGTGCGATCCTGTACAGGACGACGAACTACTTCCTGGAGCGGATGGGCCTGCGCGGCCTGGACGAGCTCCCCGAGCTGGCCCCGTTCCTCCCGGACGCGGACGCGGTGGAGGGCGAGTCCCAGGAGGGTGTCCCGTCGTTCGACGTGGATGACGACACCTGACCAACCAACGGACTGACGGTAGATGCGAAGCAGCGGCGGCAGGAACAGCAGGAAGCCCTCGGGCTCCGACCCCCGGGGGGCGGGCGGCAAGCGCGACGCGCAACAGCGTCGGCAGGGCCGCCCCCGCTCCGACGAGCGAGGACGCCCCCGCCCCGAGGAGCGGCGGTACGAGAAGTCCGGCACCCCCCAGGGCGAGCGCCCGGGCGGCCCGGGGAAGGGGGGCCGGGGGCGCGGCGGCGCGCCCAGCCGGCCCGCGCGCTCCCGCGAGTACGACGCGCAGTTGGAGGAGCGGACCAGGGCCCGGCACGACAAGCCGCAGCGCGCGCTGCCCAAGACGTTCGGCGAGCAGGAGGGCGAGCGGCTGCAGAAGGTGCTGGCGCGGGCCGGCATGGGCTCGCGCCGCGCCTGCGAGGAGCTGATCGACCAGGCGCGGGTGGAGGTCAACGGGCGCATCGTCACCGAGCAGGGGCTGCGCGTCGACCCGGAGAAGGACGAGATCAAGGTCGACGGGCTGACCGTGGCCACGCAGTCGTACCTCTTCTTCGCCCTCAACAAGCCCGTCGGCGTCGTCTCCTCCATGGACGACCCCGAGGGCCGGCAGAACCTCGGCGACTACGTGGACAACCGCGAGACCCGGCTCTTCCACGTCGGCCGCCTGGACACCGAGACCGAGGGCATCATCCTGCTCACCAACCACGGCGAGCTGTCCCACCGCCTCACCCACCCCCGCTACGGCGTGAAGAAGACCTACCTCGCCGCCATCCAGGGCCCGCTCCCGCGCGACCTGGGCAAGCGGCTGAGGAACGGTATCCAGCTGGACGACGGCTACGCCAAGGCGGACGACTTCCGGGTGGTGGAGAACACCGGCAAGAACTACCTCGTCGAGGTGGTGCTGCACGAGGGCCGCAAGCACATCGTGCGGCGGATGCTCTCCGAGGCGGGCTTCCCGGTCGACAAGCTGGTACGGACCCGCTTCGGCCCGATCGCGCTGGGCGACCAGAAGTCGGGCTGGCTGCGCCGGCTGACCAACACCGAGGTCGGGATGCTGATGAAGGAGGTCGGGCTCTGACGGCC
>NZ_JACBXC010000863.1 GCF_013870535.1 Streptomyces phytophilus
TACGCCGCCGGGCCGCCCCGCGGCGCTGGACCAGCGCCAGCACCTGCAGCACGCTGTCGTGGATGTCGCGCGCCAGCCGCTCCCGCTCCCGCGTCGCCGCCTCGATCTGCAGCGCCCGGGCCAGCGTCCGCTCACTGGTCCGCGCCACCTCCACGATGTAGCCGATCGCCGTCGACGCGACCATCAGCAGCACGATGTTGTGGAAGTTGTCCTGCACCACCTCGCCGCGCTGCACGATGTTCGACAGCCCCACGGCCGCCGACGACGCCGCGCCCCAGCGCCAGCCGCCCTTGATCGCGAAGCCCAGCACCGAGCCCGCCGCCCAGATCGACGGCAGCGTGGTCGCGCCGTCGTCGATGCGCTCCGGCGTCTCCACCGGGATGGTCAGCAGGATGCCGGTCAGCGTGAGCGTGATGTCCGCGGCGAGGAACCGGTACGTGCAGCGCTCGGCCGACGAGACCCGGCGGAAGGTGGCCAGCGTCCACAGCGTGAGGACCGCGAGGTACGTCCAGCCCAGCGCCGGGCGCGCGACGGCGTCGTGCCGGTGTGCGAACTGCGCCACCGCGTACGCGAGCGTCAGCACCCGGAAGTACGTCAGCGCCTGCCACAGCGGCTGCTCCACCGACATCCGCCGCTTGCTCTGCCCGGCCATCGCCCCGGCTCTCCTTCCCGCCCCTCCCGCGCGCGTACGCCGCGCTAGGCCGCGGCGTCCCGCCGGTCGGACTTCTCGGCGTTCTCGGCGTTCTCGGCTTTCTCGGCTTTCTCTGCCTTCTCCTCCGCCTTGCGGCGCTTCGCCTCGTCCGCCATCCGCCGCTTCGCCGCCGTCGCGTACTCGTCCACGTACTCCTGGCCGGAGAGCTTCATGATCTCGTACATGACCTCGTCGGTCACCGAACGCAGGATGAACCTGTCGTGCTCCATGCCCTGGTAGCGCGTGAAGTCCAGCGGCCTGCCGATCCGGATGCCGGGCCGCATGACCTTCGGCACCACCTGCCCCGGCGGCTGGATCTTCTCCGTGTCGATCATCGCCACCGGCAGCACCGGCGCCCCGCTGAGCAGCGCCAGCCGGCCGAGGCCGCCGGGCTTGCCGCGGTAGAGGCGGCCGTCGGGCGACCGCGTGCCCTCGGGGTAGATGCCGAACAGCTCGCCGCGCTCCAGCACGTCGAGTCCGCTCTTGATCGCCGCCTCGCCGGCGCCGCGGCTGCCGGAGCGGTCGACGGGCAGCTGCCCGACGCCCTTGAAGAACGCGGCGGTCAGCCGGCCCTTGACGCCCGGGGTGGTGAAGTACTCCGCCTTCGCGATGAAGGTGACCTTCCGGTGCAGCATGGAGGGCAGGAAGAACGAGTCGGAGAAGGAGAGATGGTTGCTCGCGAGGATCGCGGCACCGGTGTCCGGCACGTTCTCCATGCCTTCCACCCAGGGACGGAAGACGAGCCTCAGACTGTTGCCGAGGGACATCTTCATCGCGCTGTAGAACAACCGGGGCCTCCTGCGATCTGCTCGTGTGACCATAGCGCTCCAGGTCGGAGAGCGGTATCCGGGGCGAGGTGCCCTCCCGGGGCGCTCCCGCCCGCTACGCGGCCGCCCCGCGGGGCGTCCGCGGGGGCCCGCCCGTCGGTACGGGGCAGTAGGCTCAAGGGCAGCGCCAGGCACGTATCCGCCGCCCGCCTGACACGATCGGAGTCCCGCCATGCCGGTCCTTCCCGGAGCCGAGCCGTTCCGCCAGCCGGGTGGCGAGACGGGGGTGCTGGTCTGCCACGGTTTCACCGGCTCGCCCCAGTCCGTACGGCCCTGGGCCGAGCATCTCGCCGCCCGCGGCCTGACGGTCTCCATGCCGCTGCTGCCCGGGCACGGCACGCGCTGGCAGGACCTCCAGGTGACGCGCTGGCAGGACTGGTACGCGACGGTGGAGCGGGAGCTGCGGGAGCTGTCCGACCAGTGCGAGCGGGTCTTCCTGTGCGGGCTGTCCATGGGCGGCACGCTGGTGCTGCGGCTGGCCGCCCTGCACGGGGACGCGGTCGCCGGCGTGGTCGCGGTCAATCCGCTGAACAAGCTGCACGGGCTGCTGCCGAAGGCCCTGCCCGCGGCCCGCTTCCTGGTGCGCAGCTCCCCCGGCGTCATCGACGACATCGCCAAGAAGGGCGCCGCCGAGACCGGCTACGACCGCGTGCCCCTGCACGCCGCGCACTCGCTGCGGCAGCTCCTCGCCCGCGTCGACGCCGAACTGCCCCAGGTGACGCAGCCGCTGCTGGTCCTGCACAGCCGGGTCGACCACGTCGTCTCGCCGGTGGACTCCGCCCGTATCCTCGGCCGGGTCTCCTCCCGGGACGTCACGGAGACCGTCCTGGAGGACAGCTACCACGTCGCCACCCTCGACCACGACGCGGAACGGATCTTCACGGCCACCGACGACTTCATCGACCGGCTCACCGTGCCGGCCGGCGGCACCGAGCAGCGGAAGGAGGCCCGGGCCCGTGGCGGAGCGTAACCCGGACCGGGAGGACCCGCAGCAGGGCGACGGTCCCGCGGAGACGGAGCCGGCGGGCGCGGAGCCGACGAAGTCCGAGCCGACGGGGTCCGAGCCGACGGGGGCGGGCGGCGCACCGCTGGACGAGGAGGCCGCCTGGGCGGAGATCGTCGCCGCGTTCGACGAGGA
>NZ_JACBXC010000864.1 GCF_013870535.1 Streptomyces phytophilus
AGTGTGCGCATGGGTAATCTCCTCTGGTCTCTGGATGGTTTTCTTGGGCGCCCGGCCCGGGGCGCAGGGCGCTTTGACGGAAGGCTGCCCGTACCGCTGCGCCCGCACGCGAGCGCACAGGCGCAAGGAGCGGGCGCAGGGGGAGCGCGCGGCGGCTCAGGCGGTGAAGCGCACCGAGTGCTTCATCCCGGGGAAGTCCGTCACGACGCCCTGCAGCCGCAGGCCGCGGGCGAGCTTCAGCTCCTCCGGGGTGTTGACGGTCCAGGCGATGACCTTCAGTCCCGCCTCGTGCGCGCGGTCGGCCAGCTCCAGCGTCAGCCGGCGGATGTTCAGCGACAGCATCACCGCGCCGACCTCGCGGGCGCGGTCGACCACCCCGAGCCCGTAGTGGCTGGCGACCAGCACCCGCGGCACCTCGGGCAGCAGCTGCCGCATCTCCGCGAGCGCCTCGTCGTGGAACGAGAGCACCTCGACCCGGCCGACGAGGTCGTGCGCGGTCATGGCCTCGGCGAGGGCCTTGGCGGCGGCGACGTCCTTGATCTCGACCTGGAGCCGGCCCTTCACGGCCTCGACCACCTCGTCGAAGGTCGGGACGCGCTCGCCCTGGCCGGCGTCCAGCTCGCGCAGTTCCGCGAGCGTGAAGTCGGCGATGGCGCCTTCGCCGTCCGTCGTGCGGTCCACGTCGGGGTCGTGCATGACAACCAGGTGGCCGTCCTTGCTCAGATGCAGGTCGAGCTCGATGGCGTCCATGCCCTCGCGATCCGCGCGAACGAAGGAGCGGATCGTGTTCTCCGGCTCGACGCCCATCAACCCGCGGTGACCGATGGTCAGAAATGACACTGCGCTCTCGCCCTCCGTCGGCGGTCCGTCACAGACTGGCGCAAAGCCTAGGCCAATTCGGGGAGATCGACACCGGTCGTGCGGGGCCCGCCCGGCGGGTCGCGGCAAAGCGGGCGGCGGGGTCACCCGGACGTGGGAGGACCCCGCCCCGGGGGTGCTCCGACGCCCGTACGGTGCAGGTGGCGGGAAGTGCCAGGGTCCAAACCGCGATGCGCCGGAAGATTTGCGCTCCGCGGCCGTGGACCGCGCAAGGTTTCCCGAAGGCCCGCTTGAGGGAGGTCCTCCACCAGGGATACGGTGGGAAGACAGGAAGTTCTTAACGTAGGAGTGGTCCATGACGGAAATTCTTGCTTCCGCGACCGCGGAAGGTGACGTTCTGTCCGCCGCGGACGCCCCGCGCGTAGTCGAGCACCCCGCCTGGGGACGGCTGAAGGACGCCGTCGAGGAGATCCGCCCCTGGCAGTCGAAGGACGGCTCCATCGACTTCGACGCCGAAGGCGCCCCGGCGCGTCCCGCCGCCGAGGACGCCGTCGGGCGGGCCGCCGCCGCGGTCCGCGAGCTGTCCCCCCTGGTGCCGCACGACGCCGCCTACCACGACGCCGTCATCGCCGACCTGCGGCGGTGGGCCGCCGGCGGCTTCGGCGTGCCCGACTTCCTGGACTCGGTGCTCGCCTTCCACCCCGCGGACCACCGCGCCGACGGGCTGCAGCACCTCGTCGTCTTCCCCATGTACACGCAGAACGGCAACCCGGACCGCAACGTCGAGGCCGTCGTCATCCGCGTCGTCTGGCCCGCCTGGCTCGCCGAGCTGGAGCGCACCCGCTACGACAACCCCATGTTCCTCGGCATCACGTTCGAGGACTTCACCTCCGGGTACGACACGAACTCCGCCGTGCTCTTCCCCGAGACCATCGCCATGCGGGAGGTCCCGCCGCGCTTCACCTGGGGCGCCATCTTCTGCGACCGCGAGGCCGCCCGCTTCCGCCGCGTCAGCACCGCGGCCGCCGGGGCCACCGGCCTTGAGCTGCCGGAGGAGGCCCGCGGGCTGCTCACCGACCAGGAGCGCGCGCAGCAGACGTTCGTGCTGTGGGACATGGTCCACGACCGCACGCACAGCCACGGCGACCTGCCGTTCGACCCCTTCATGATCAAGCAGCGGCAGCCGTTCTGGATGTACGGGATAGAGGAGCTGCGCTGCGACCTCACCGCCTTCCACGAGGCCGGCAAGCTCGCCGCCGACGGCTTCCCGCAGGGCCGCGACGTGCAGTACGCGGTGCTGCTGGACCGGCTGTTCCGCTTCCCGGTCACCGGCGAGCGCAACCGCAACTACGACGGCCTCGGCGGCCAGCTCCTCTTCGCGTACCTGCACAAGCACGACGCGCTGCGCTGGACCGACAACCGGCTGTCCGTCGACTGGGACCTGGCCCGCGAGGTCACCGGCCGGCTGCGCAACGAGATCGAGACGCTGTACCGCGAGGGCATCGACCGCCCGAAGCTGGTCCACTGGTTCAAGGCGTACGACCTGGTGTCCACCTACCTCGCCCCGCACCCCGGCTCCACCTGGGCCAAGGGCCCGGACGCGCTCGACCTGGCCAAGCCGCCGCGGAAACTCGTGGACGACGTGCTGCCCGACGAGTTTCCCCTCAGCATGTTCTATGAGGCCCTTGCCAAGAAGCTGCGCAAGGTGATCGAGTCGACACGGGGCATCACGGCCGAGACCGCCGAGCTGGCGGACGCCGCGTGACGGACCCCGCGGTCGGCAGGGCAGCGGAGGAGGAGATCGTCATGAGCCCCGGGGCAGACGGCAGGAACG
>NZ_JACBXC010000865.1 GCF_013870535.1 Streptomyces phytophilus
GCCCGGTGTCGGTCTCGTCCACGGAGATGCCGAACTCGCCGGCGACGCCGACCAGGCCCGTGCCGTACCCCTTCGTCACCGCCCGGAACTGCCAGCCGCCGCCCGCCCGGCGCAGCTCGCCGCAGATCAGCGCCGACGAGGCGCCGCCGTCCGGCTGGATGTCCACGTACGCGAACGGCTCCCCGCCCGCCGCGTCGCCGCTGCCCGCGTCGTGCAGCTCGACGCGCAGGCTCCGCACCCGCGTCAGGGTGCCGCCGTCGGCGGATGCGACCAGCACCATCCGGTCGACCGACGGGTCCTGCCGGGTGAGCTGCGCCTCGACGGAGTCGGTCAGCCCCTCGCCCTGCCGCTTCTTCGGCAGCTTGCGGGCGAGCCCGGAGGGGTGGCGGGGCTGGTTGTAGAAGACGAAGTCGGCGTCCGAGCGGACCCGGCCGTTGTCGTCGAGGAGGATGACGCAGGCGTCGACGTCCGGGACCCCGGCGCCCGGGGTCCAGCGCAGCACGGCCCGTACCGCAGCGACAGATACGGACATGTCGGATCCCTGCGCCATGGCGTGCGTCATGCGGGCTATCCTGCCCTGTCGCCGGCGGCGGCCACAATGCGGGGCGATCGGGGAACGGTGGAGGTCTCCCGGACGTCCCTTTTACCGAATCATCGCCTTACTTCGACGTTCTTTTACCCACCACGGCCCCGACCCGGCCGCGACGACCCCCGGGAGTACCGCATGCGCCACTTCGGGCACGTCTCCCCGGACGTGCGTGCCGCGCTGTTCCACCGCGAGCCGGCCGAGTTCACCGCCGGCGCCCCGCCCGAGGAGCTGGCCATGGCCCTGGGCGCGACGCTCTACAGCCCCGCCACCCGCCCGCAGCTGGCGCGCGACATCCGGGTGCAGGCGGCGCGCGGGGTGGTGTCGATGGTGCTGTGTCTGGAGGACTCCATAGCGGACGGCGAGGTGCCGGAGGCGGAGGCCAACGTCGTACGGCAGCTGAGGGAGCTGGAGCGGCAGGACACCGGCGGTGTGCTGCCGCTGCTTTTCGTCCGTACCCGCGAGGCGGGCCAGATCCCCGATCTCGTGGCGCGCCTGGGCCCGGCGGCGCGGCTGCTGTCGGGGTTCGTGCTGCCGAAGTTCACGGCGGTGCAGGGGGCCGCCTTCCTGGAGGCGGTGATCAAGGCGGAGCAGTCGACAGGGCCGGAGGGCCGGCGGCTGTACGCGATGCCGGTGCTGGAGTCGCCGGAGGTGCTGCACCTGGAGTCGCGGGCGGCGGCGCTGCGGGGCATCGCGCGGGTGCTGGAGCAGTACCGGGAGCGGGTGCTGGCGGTACGGCTCGGGGTCACGGACTTCTGCGCCGCGTACGGGCTGCGGCGCTCGCCGGACATGACGGCGTACGACGTGCAGCTGGTGGCCTCCGCGATCGGGGACGTGGTCAACGTCTTCGGGCGGGCGGACGGCAGCGGCTTCACCGTCACGGGGCCCGTGTGGGAGTACTTCCGTCAGCAGGAACGATTGTTCAAGCCGCAGCTGCGGAGCAGCCCGTTCGCCGCGGGGCGGGCCGAGGAGCTGCGGGCGGCGCTCATCGAGCACGACATGGACGGGCTGCTGCGGGAGATATCCCTGGACCGCGCGAACGGGCTCCAGGGCAAGACGTGCATCCACCCCAGCCATGTGGCGCCGGTGCACGCGCTGTCGGTGGTGAGCCACGAGGAGTACGTGGACGCGACGGACATCCTGCGCAAATCTGGCGCGGGGGGCGGGGTGATGCGGTCGGCGTACACGAACAAGATGAACGAGGCGAAACCCCACCGGGCATGGGCGGAGCGGACCCTGCGGCGGGCGCGGGCGTTCGGGGTGGCACGGGAGGACACGACGTTCGTGGAACTGCTGGCGGCGGCGGGGCAGGGGGACAGCTGATGGGCGCCGGTACGGCCGCCTCCGGCGGCGTGTGGTCCGGGGAGTGGGTGGAGAGCAGGCTCGGCGTCGAGCTGTCGGGCCCGCCGGAGCTGCGGGACCTGGTGGGCCTGGCGCTGCGCCGCAACCCCCGCCGGGCCCACCTGCTGGTCTCCACGGTGCTGGGCAAGCACGTCCCGCAGCGCCCCTCGCGCATCCACGGCGCGGGCCTGCGCCTCGGCGCCCTGGCCCGGGACCTGCTGGGTGCCGACGCCGCGGCCAGGGCGGTGGTCCTCGGCTACGCCGAGACGGCGACGGGCCTGGGCCACAGCGTCGCGGACGGCCTGGGGGCCGCCGCGTACCTGCACTCCACCCGCCGCCCGGTCCCGGGAGTGCCCCGGGCCGCCGGCTTCCAGGAGGAGCACAGCCACGCCACGGAGCACCTGCTGCTGCCGGCCGACCCCGGGCTGCTGACGGGCGACGGCCCGCTGGTGCTGGTCGACGACGAACTGTCGACGGGCCGCACCCTGCGCAACACGATCACCGCCCTGCACGGGGCCCGCCCCCGGGCGCGGTACGTGGTGGCGGCGCTGACGGACATGCGCTCCGAGGAGGACCGCAGGGCGCTGGAGAAGTCCGCGGCGGACCTGGGCACGCGCGTGGACGTCGTATCGCTGGCCGCGGGAACGGTCCGCCTCCCGCCGGACGTCCTGCGCCGGGGCACGGAACTGGTGGCCCGGCACGAGCACCTGGC
>NZ_JACBXC010000866.1 GCF_013870535.1 Streptomyces phytophilus
CGGCCATGCCGATGACGGCAGCGGCGGCGTCGAGCCGGTCCGCGTCCCGTACGACGACGTCGATGCGGTCGCCGCCGAGCCGGGCCTTGAGTTCGTCGGCCGTGCCCTCGGCGACGACGCGGCCGTGGTCGACGACGGAGACGCGGTCGGCAAGCTGGTCGGCCTCCTCCAGGTACTGCGTGGTGAGCAACACGGTGGTGCCGTCGCCGACGAGCGAGCGGACCGCCTGCCACACCTCCGTACGGCCGCGGGGGTCGAGGCCCGTCGTCGGCTCGTCGAGGAAGAGCACCTGGGGCCGCATGATCAGGCTCGCGGCCAGGTCGAGCCGGCGCCGCATGCCGCCGCTGTACTGGCCGACGGCCTTGCCGCCGGTGTCGTCGAGGCCGAACTGCGCCAGCAGCGCGGCGGCCCGCCGCCGGGCGCCGGCCCTGCCGAGGTGGTAGAGCCGGCCGAACAGCTCCAGGTTCTGCCGGCCGCTGAGCACCTCGTCGACGGCGGCGTGCTGGCCGAGCAGCCCGATGCGGTACCGGACCTCGTCCGGCTCCCGCACGGCGTCGTGGCCGGCGACGCGCGCGGTGCCGGCGTCGGGGCGCAGCAGGGTGGCCAGGATCCGTACGGCCGTGGTCTTGCCCGCGCCGTTGGGGCCGAGCACGGCGTGCACCGTGCCCGGGGGGACCGCGAGGTCCAGGCCCGCGAGCGCCGCCTTCGCCGCGCCCTTCTTCCCGTAGGTCTTGCGCAGTCCTTCGGCGAGGATCGCCGTCATACGCCTCCTCCGCTCCCTCAGGTAGTCAAGTTTGACCACCGGAGCGAAGGTATCCCCGGCTCCGGCATTAGTCAAACTTGATTAGGGCGGCTTCGGGGCGTCCGGTCCACCCGGGCTCGTCGCCATCCCGGCCCACGGGTCGCCCTCGCCGGCCATCACGTACGCGCCGCCCTCCAGCCGCGCGATCAGGTCGCGGGTCCACGCGGCGCCGGCCTCGGCGGTGTGCAGCCAGAGCCGCATGATCTCGCCGATGTGCCCGTAGTCCTCGCTCCCCTGCGGCGAGTAGTGCTGGAGGACCGCGGCCCGCCACGACTCCATCGCCCCGACCCGCTCCTTCAGCAGCCCGATGGCCTCGGCGCGCGGCAGGTCGACGAGGAAGCCGACGCCCGCGGTGAGGAAGTCGATCTTCTCGTCGCGGCGGCGCAGCGCCTCGCGCAGCAGCCGGAAGTACTCGGCGTCGCCCGCGGCCGTCATCTCGTACTCGGTACGCGGCGGGCCGCCGGCGGTGCTGGGCGCCACCTCGTGGGCGACCAGCAGGTCCTGCTTGGCCATCTGCTTGAGCGCGTGGTAGATCGAACCGGGCTTGACGTTCGACCACTCGTGGGCGCCCCAGTACTCCAGGTCGGCCCGGACCTGGTAGCCGTGCGCCCGGCCGTGCCGCCGGACGGCGCCCAGGACCAGGAGGCGAGTCGCGGACAAGGGACCTTCTCTCCCGCGGGAATGTGTGCCCTCACAGCCTAGTCAACCTTGACTAGCCCGCGAAGCGGGGGCGCGGTGTGGGAGCGGGCGGAGAGGGGCGGGCGGCGGGCGGGTGCGGTGAGCGCGCGGGGTACGGGCCGGGCTCCCCGCGCGGGAGCCCGGCCCGGTGCCGGTCCGGTCGGTGGTGCGGGTCAGCGGCCGCCCGCGTACACGCTGCGGCAGAAGGCCGCCATCTGCTCGTCCGACAGCGCCTTCGTCAGGTCCGCCTCGCTGATCATGCCGACGAGCCGGTGGTCCTCGATGACCGGGACGCGGCGCACCTGGTGCTGCTCCATCGTGCGCAGCACGTCCTCGACCGAGGTGTCGGCCTCGACGTACACCGGCCGCCCGGCCGCCAGCTCCGCGGTCGCGCAGGTCGTCAGGTCGCGGCCGCGGGCGACGCACTCCACCACGATGTCGCGGTCGGTGATCATGCCGGCCAGCTTGCCGTCCTGGCCGCACACCGGCAGGCAGCCGACGTCCATGGAGCGCATCTTCGCGGCGGCGGTGGCGACGGACTCGGTCGAGTCGATGCACTCGGCGCCTTCGTGCATGAGGTCGCGGGCGTTCCGCGCGGTGGTGGGAGCGGTCATCGCGGGGGCTCCTGTTCGTCTGTCCCGGGTCCGGAGGTCCGGAAGAGGATGGCGGGTGGAGGGGTACGGAAGAAACACGGAAGGGGTACGGAGAGGGGTCTCCGTCACCGCCATGCTCCGGGCCCTCGGCCGCCCGGGCGACATACGCGCCGCCGAACGGGTGACCCGTACGCGCAAGAGGCCGCCGCGCCGCTCAGAAGGGGAAGTGCGTCCGGCCGTGCTGCACGGAGATCCACTTCAGCGTCGTGAAGGCGTCGACCGTCGCCTCCCCGTTCAGCCGCCCCAGCCCCGAGCACTTCTCGCCGCCGAACGGCACCAGCGGCTCGTCGTGGATCGTGCCGTCGTTGACGTGCACCATCCCCGAGTCGATCCGCCCCGCCAGCCGCACGCCCCGCTCCAGGTCCCCGGTGTGCACCGCGCCGCTCAGCCCGAACGGGGTGTCGTTGACGATCCGTACGGCCTCGTCCTCGCCCGTGAACGGCAGCAGGAACGCCACCGGGCCGTAGAACTCCCGCCGCAGCAGCTCGCTGTCCGCCGGCAGCCCG
>NZ_JACBXC010000867.1 GCF_013870535.1 Streptomyces phytophilus
GGCCCCGCTCGCCGCCGACGGCATGTACGGCCCCGACGGCAAGGACGCGCCCGCCGCCGGCGTCATCGCCGGCATCGGCCGGGTCAGCGGCCGGGCCTGCGTCGTCATCGCCAACGACGCCACCGTCAAGGGCGGCACGTACTACCCGATGACGGTCAAGAAGCACCTGCGCGCCCAGGAGATCGCCCTGGAGAACCGGCTGCCCTGCGTCTACCTCGTCGACTCCGGCGGCGCCTTCCTGCCCATGCAGGACGAGGTCTTCCCCGACCGCGAGCACTTCGGCCGGATCTTCTACAACCAGGCCCGCATGTCCGGCGCCGGCATCCCGCAGATCGCCGCCGTCCTCGGCTCCTGCACCGCCGGCGGCGCGTACGTCCCGGCGATGAGCGACGAGGCCGTCATCGTCCGCGACCAGGGCACGATCTTCCTCGGCGGCCCGCCCCTGGTGAAGGCCGCCACCGGCGAGGTCGTCACCGCGGAGGAGCTGGGCGGCGGCGAGGTGCACGCGCGCACCTCCGGCGTCACCGACCACCTCGCCGAGGACGACCCGCACGCGCTGCGCATCGTCCGCGGCATCGTCGACACCCTCCCCGAACCCGGCCCGCCCCCCTGGTCCGTACGCGCCGCGGAGGAGCCGAAGCACGACCCCGCAGGGCTGTACGGTGTCGTGCCCGCCGACTCGCGGACGCCGTACGACGTGCGCGAGGTCATCGCCCGGGTCGTCGACGGCTCGCGCTTCCAGGAGTTCAAGGCCGAGTACGGCACGACGCTCGTCACCGGCTTCGCCCGCATCCACGGCCACGCCGTCGGCATCGTCGCCAACAACGGCATCCTGTTCTCCGAATCCGCCCAGAAGGGCGCCCACTTCATCGAGCTGTGCGACCAGCGCGGCATCCCGCTGCTGTTCCTCCAGAACATCTCCGGCTTCATGGTCGGCCGCAGCTACGAGGCCGGCGGCATCGCCAAGCACGGCGCGAAGATGGTGACCGCGGTGGCCTGCACGCGGGTGCCGAAGCTGACCGTCGTCATCGGCGGCTCGTACGGCGCCGGCAACTACTCGATGTGCGGCCGGGCCTACTCCCCCCGCTTCCTGTGGATGTGGCCCAACGCGAAGATCTCCGTCATGGGCGGCGAGCAGGCCGCGTCCGTCCTCGCGACCGTCAAGCGGGACCAGTTGGAGGCGCGCGGCGAGCAGTGGCCGGCCGAGGAGGAGGCGGAGTTCAAGGCGCCGGTCCGCGAGCAGTACGAGACGCAGGGCAACGCCTACTACGCGACCGCCCGCCTGTGGGACGACGGCGTCATCGACCCGCTGGACACCCGCCGGGTGCTCGGGCTCGCGCTGACCGCCTGCGCCCACGCGCCGCTGCCCGCCAGGGACGGCGCGGCGCAGGGCTTCGGCGTCTTCCGGATGTGAGGGGGAGGAGGATGGCGATGTTCGAGACCGTTCTGCTGGCCAACCGGGGTGAGATCGCGGTACGGGTCATCCGTACGCTGCGCGCGCTCGGCATCCGCTCCGCGGCGGTGTTCACCGGCCCGGACGCGGACGCGCGGCACGTACGCGAGGCCGACACCGCCGTGCGGATCGAGAGTTACCTGTCGGTCGCCGAACTGCTGCGCGCGGCGCGCGAGACGGGCGCCGAGGCGGTGCACCCGGGGTACGGGTTCCTCGCCGAGAACGCGGAGTTCGCGCGCGCGTGCACGGACGCCGGGCCGGTCTTCGTCGGCCCGCCCGCCGCGGCCATCGAGCTGATGGGCGACAAGATCCGCGCGAAGGAGACGGTGCGGGCGGCGGGTGTGCCGGTGGTGCCGGGCTCGACGGGCAGCGGGCTCACGGACGCGGAACTGGCCGCGGCGGCGCGGGAGATCGGCATGCCGGTCCTCCTGAAGCCCTCGGCGGGCGGCGGCGGCAAGGGCATGCGGCTGGTACGGGACGAGGGCGCGCTGGCGGACGAGATCGCCGGGGCCCGCCGCGAGGCGCGGGGCTCGTTCGGCGACGACACGCTGCTGGTGGAGCGGTGGATCGACCGGCCGCGGCACATCGAGATCCAGGTGCTGGCGGACGGCCACGGGAACGTGGTGCACCTCGCGGAGCGGGAGTGCTCGCTCCAGCGGCGGCACCAGAAGATCGTCGAGGAGGCGCCGTCGCCGCTGCTGGACGAGGCGACGCGGGCGGCGATGGGCGCGGCCGCTGTGGAGGCGGCGCGGTCGTGCGGGTACGCGGGCGCGGGGACGGTGGAGTTCATCGTCCCGGGCGGCGGCGGGGGCCCGGTCGCGTACTACTTCATGGAGATGAACACGCGGCTCCAGGTCGAGCACCCGGTCACCGAGCTGGTCACGGGGCTCGACCTGGTGGAGTGGCAGCTGCGGGTGGCCGCCGGGGAGCAACTGGCGTTCGCCTCCGGGGAGGTGCCGCTGAAGGGGCATGCGGTGGAGGCGCGGATCTGCGCCGAGACGGCGCGGGTGGCCGACGGCGGCGAGCGGGTCGACTTCCTGCCGTCGGCGGGCCGGGTGCGGCTGCTGCGCGAGCCGGCGGGACCGGGCGTGCGGGTCGACTCGGGGCTGTCGGAAGGCACCGAGGTCGGCACCGCGTACGACCCGATGCTGGCGAAGGTCGTCGCCTGGGGTCCGGACCGCG
>NZ_JACBXC010000868.1 GCF_013870535.1 Streptomyces phytophilus
GGGGTCAGACCGGGCGCACCGTGTCTCCGAGGCGCACGGTGCCGGGGGTCAGGACGTCGGCACCCACGCCGATGCACATCCCCCGGTCCGCGGTCAGCGTCTTGAGCACCCGGCGGTCCTCCGACAGGTCGCGCTGCGCCATCGTCGTCATCACGCAGCGCTTCATGCGCTTGGTGACCCGCAGCCGCACCTCGTCGCCCACGGCCACCTCCCGGCCCACCCAGTCCTCTTCGATCCAGGGTTCGCCGGTGTTCAGGAGGATGTTCTTGCGGAAGCGGCGGGCGTCGGCCTGTTCGGTGTCGCCCAGGATGCGGCCCAGTTCGTGCAGGGAGGCGGTGCCGATCAGCGTCACACCGCAGTCGTCGAAGTGCGATACGGCGTCCTCGCGGGCCAGCCGGACGTCCGCGCCGAGCAGTTCGGCGAGGTGCGCGTCGTCGCGCAGGTCGGAGCCGTCGGGGGTGACGACGTGCGGGCGGCCGGTGCCGGCGCCGGAGGAGGCGGTGGCGCCGGAGGAGGCGGTGGCGGGGGCGGTGTAGGAGGCGGAGAAGTGGAGCAGCCCCTCGGCGCGGCGGAAGCGGCGGGAGTTCTTGCCGCTGCCGAGCTTGCCGTCGCCGTAGGTGACGGCCCAGAGGCGGTCGCCGGCGGTGCCGCGCTCGTCGATGACGAGCTCGGGCAGCCGTTCGCCGAGCATGGACTTGACCGGGAAGCGCCGGAGCATGGCGACGGTGGCGTCGGACGGTTCCGTGGCGGGCGCCGGAGCCGCTGTCGCGGACGGGAGTTCGGGCATGCTTCGGACCCTATGCCCGGCCCGGGTCGAAGCCGAAGGGTATTTCCAGGCGGTAGGCGGCCAGCAGCTCCGCGTCGAGGAGGAGTTCCTTGGTCGCGCCGTCGGCGACGATCAGTCCCCCGCCGAGAATGACGGAGCGGGGGCACAACTCAAGGGCGTAGGGGAGGTCGTGGGTGACCATCAGCACGGTGACGTCGAGGGAACGGACGATCTCGGCCAGTTCGCGGCGGGCGGCGGGGTCGAGGTTGGAGGACGGCTCGTCGAGTACGAGCACGTCCGGCTCCATGGCCAGCACGGTGGCGACGGCGACCCGGCGGCGCTGGCCGAAGGACAGGTGGTGCGGCGGCCGGTCGGCGTACTCGGCCATGCCGACCTGCTCCAGCGCCCGCTGCACGCACGCCTCCAGCTCGGGCCCGTGCATACCGCCGGCGGCCGGCCCGAAGGCGACGTCGTCGCGGACGGTGGGCATGAACAGCTGGTCGTCGGGGTCCTGGAAGACGATGCCGACACGGCGGCGTATCTCGGCGAAGTTCGGCTTCTCCACGGGCAGTCCGGCGACGCGGACGGTCCCGGCACCGCCGCCGAGGATGCCGTTCAGGTGCAGGACGAGGGTGGTCTTGCCGGCGCCGTTGGGCCCGAGGACGGCCACGCGCTCGCCGGGCCCGACGGTGAGGTCGACGCCGAAGAGGGCCTGGTGGCCGTCGGGGTAGGCGTAGGCGAGGCCGGTGACTTCCAGGGCAGGGGGCTGCGTCATACGAGGTTCCATCCGAGCAGGCACACGGCGAGGGCGGCGAGGGGCAGCGCGGCGGCGTACGACCACTGGGCGCCGGTGGCGCCCGCCCGGTCGGCGACGGGCATGGTGCCCGTGTAGCCGCGGCTGACCATGGCGAGGTGGACGCGCTCACCGCGCTCGTAGGAGCGGATGAACAGGGCTCCGGCCGTGCGGGCGAGTACGCCCCAGTGGCGCGGGCCGCGTGCGGTGAAGCCGCGGGACTCGCGGGCGATGCGCATCCGGCGCAGTTCGTCGGCGATCACGTCGCCGTAGCGGACCATGAAGGACGCGATCTGCACCAGCAGCGGTGGCAGGCGCAGCCGTTGCAGCCCGAGGAGCAGTGCGCGCAGTTCGGTGGTGGCGGCGAGCAGCACGGACGCGGCGACGCCGATGGTGCCCTTGGCGAGGACGTTCCAGGCGCCCCAGAGACCGGACTCGCTGAGGGAGAGCCAGAGGACGTCGGTGCGCGGGCCCTCCGCGACGAAGGGCAGGAGCACCGCGAAGGCGACGAAGGGCACCTCGAAGGCAAGCCGCAGCAGCACGAACCCCGGGGGCACGCGCGCGGCGCCGACGGCGGCGGCGAGCAGCAGGGCGTACGCGCCGAAGGCCCAGACGGCTTCGCGGGGGGTGGCGACGACGACGAGGACGAAGCAGAAGACCGCGACGAGCTTCACGTGCGCGGGCAGCCGGTGCACGGGTGAGACCCCGTGCCGGTACAGCTTGTGCGCGTGCCCCGCCCCCAACGCTCAGCCCTCCGGTGGGGCTGTCGGGGACTGGGCGGGCGCCTCGCCGGCGCCCTGGCCGGGGCCCGCCCGGCGGCGGCGGAGCACGACGAACACCCCGCTGCCCACCGCCAGGGTCGCCGTGACGCCGATGACTCCCGCGAGGCCGCCGGAGAGGCGGGTGTCGGAGACGTCCTCGACGCCGTAGTCGGCGAGCGGGGAGTCGGAGAGCGAGTGCTCCTTCTCCTCCTCGGCGATGCCCTTGTCCCCGGCGACCTTCTCCAAACCGTCGGGGTCGGACGAGGCGTAGAAGCTGACGATCCCGGCGAGGACCAGCGAGGCCGCCACCCCCG
>NZ_JACBXC010000869.1 GCF_013870535.1 Streptomyces phytophilus
CCGGCGGCGTGCGGGTGCACGCCGTCGAGCAGGCCATCCGCGACTCCGCCCACGGACTGCTGGTCTTCGGCCCGCGGTCCGCGGACGACGGGTGGGCACTCCAGGAGTACGCGGCCCTGATGGAGCGCTCGATCGAGTCGGGCAGGCTGTTCATCCCCGTCCTGGTCGGCGACGCCGTCCTGCCCGAATTCGCGCGTACGCGGTTCAGCGCGGATTTCCGCGACGTCGACGACGACACCTACACGCGCAGACTGGAGCAGATAGTCCGGGCGTTACAGAACGGCTGATCCGTCCTCCCCCTCCTCCTCGATATCGACGGTTTCCACCGCGCCCACCGCGTCCAGGACTCCCAGGGCCTCGGTGCCCTTTGCCAGCGACGCTTTCCTGGCGTGCCGCTGAGCACTCTCGACCAGTGCGAGGGCACGCTGCAGCGGAAGGTGCCGCAGCAGTTCGTTCGCATTGCCGCTGACGACCTCCGGTACGCCCATGTCCTTCAGCTGGCGCAGGAACATCTCCATGGCGATGGTGTCGCGGCCGAGTACCTCGATCTTCCGCTCCAGCACCACCGTCTCCAGCATCCGGTCCTCCCGCTCGCCTCGCCGTTCGCGGTCGCGGATACGCTCCCGGATGACCGAGTTCTCCTCCTCGGCCTCCAGTTCGCGGGTCTCCATCTGCTTGTCCGCAAGCCGCCGCCGCGCCCGGTCGAGTTCGGGATCGGAGGACTCGAACTCGCCCAGCGTCGTCCCCCGCGCCTCGATTCCCCAGGCGGCGAGCGCGTTGCGTACCTGGGAGGAGAGATCCGTCCGCGTACTCGCGTACATGCTGAGGAACTCCTCCACCGTGGAGGCCGAGGCGATGGCGTTGAAATACGTCTCGACCATTCCTCCCAGCACCCGTTCCACGAACCGCTGCACCGGAAGGGGGTCGTCCACCAGCCCGCCCAGGCGGGAGGTGTGGGCGCCGCCGAACCTGCTGACCAGCGTGGGCGCGGCCGGCTCCGGGATCTCCAGGGTCTGCGAGATGTCCACCTGCAGCCGGTGCCCCTGGACGTTCACCAGAATGGGCCGGAGCGCCGCGTCGTAATTGCTCGGCGAGCGCTCCTTCTTCGTCCACTCGATGACGAGCGTGCGCGTGGGAATGAGCACGACGCGTACGAACCAGGGGTTCAGGGCGTATACGGAACCCTCGCCCAGCGTCTCCTCCTGCACACCCCGCTGTCCGCCTCTGGCGAGGAACTCCCAGGGCAGCCGGAAGTTGCTGTGGCCCGGAATGATCGGCCCGATGGGCCGTTCGTCCTTCCTGGCCTCGGCGCCGTCCAGGGTGACCACGACCCCGGTCTCGCCGATCTGGATGGCGATTTCCTTCAGATGGTCCCCGGTGAGCCCGTCCTGCCGGGTGCTTCCCACGGTGGCCGTGGTGATGACCTCGAAGAGATCCGGATTGATGTTGTAGTACGACCCGCCGGTGAGGATGGCCAGTTGCCTGCCCTGCTCGCCGCCCTCGCGGAGGAAAGCCTCGCCGTCCTGGAAGTTGTCGCACTCCACATACCGGCCGAAAGGCCGGTCCGGGGGCCGGACA
Source organism: Streptomyces phytophilus (assembly GCF_013870535.1). Taxonomy (GTDB): domain Bacteria; phylum Actinomycetota; class Actinomycetes; order Streptomycetales; family Streptomycetaceae; genus Streptomyces; species Streptomyces phytophilus. Next base: position 1,579 of record NZ_JACBXC010000869.1, read on the forward strand.
TTGCCGTCCTTCGCGATGACGAGGGCCACGGTCCCCGGCTCCACATACGTACGGGGCGCCAACTCGACGTCGAAAAGCTCCCTGTTGAGGTCGTACGAGGAGTCGCCCGGCAGAATCGCGATCTGCCTGCCCTGCTCGCCGCCCTCGCGGAGAAATGCCTCGCCGTCCTGGAAGCAGTCGCATTCCACCTGCCGGCCCAGCGTGCGCTGCGCGGGCCGCCTGGCGCCCTCGCGTGCCGTCACGAGGCCGACCCGGTCCGCCGGCACGTACGTCCGCGGCGCCATCCTGACCCGGTACAGCACGGGAGGGAGCCAGTAGGCCCGGCCCGGGAGCAGCACGCGGGCCTGAATGCCGCGGCCGTCCCGGTGCGGCGTGACGTATTTGAAACGCCTCTCGGGATCACCGCGGCCGAAGCGGCGCGTGACGATGCCGACCTTGCCCGCGGGAACCACGTGCACGCCGAAGTTGATCCGCGGGCCGCCGGTGCGCGGAGGGCGAGGCGGTGCGGGGGAGCCCGACCGGTTCTTGGGGCCGGCGGCGGAATGCCGTTCAGGCCGGCCCAGGGCGACCAGAACGACGAATACGACGGCCACGACGACAAGCACCACGACCAACACGGTGATCATTCGACTCCGCCCTCCGCTCGCATACGCAGGTGTACGGCAAGCACGGTTTCTGTCCACTGGTCGTACCAGTCGGGATAACGCTCGTTCTGCGGGTTGCGGAGCGTGGGAAAGAACCCCGGCGGCCGGTCGGGGCCGGTGAACGCGCGGTACTCCGAGACGGCGTCCTCGACGGAACCACGCCAGCCGTACGCCAACGAGAGTGCCAGGAAGTCCCGGTGCCGCGCACTCGCCGGACGCGCCCTTTCCCGCTGTGGCCGGAATCCGTACCTGCCGCCCGAGAACTCCGTCCATACGGCGTCCACTTCGCGCAGCAACCCGGCGGGCAGCCGCCGCCCGTCGCCGCGCCGCAGCCAGCCGCTCTCCAGCCGGTCGACGGCCCGCAGGATCAGGGCGGTGGTGAGCACGTCGGCGTGCTCCCACTCGTGCTC
>NZ_JACBXC010000087.1 GCF_013870535.1 Streptomyces phytophilus
GGGGCCGTACCGCTCAGCGGCTCCCGCTTCCACACCGACCCGCGCGACCTCTATCGCGAGATGCGCCGCGACCACGGGCCCGTCGTCCCCGTCGAACTGCCCGGCGACATCCCCGCCTGGCTCGTCATCGGCTACCGCGAGGTGCACCAGGTCACCTCCGACCCCGACCTGTTCCCGCGGGATCGCGGGCTGTGGAACCAGTGGGAGAAGATCCCGCCCGACTGGCCGCTGCTGCCGATGGTCGGCCAGGTCATGCCGTCCATCCACTTCACCGCCTCCGCCGCCGACCACCGCAGGCACGCCGTCATGGTCGGCGCCGCGCTGGAGAGCGTCGACCCCTTCGACCTGCGCCGGCACTGCGAGCAGCTCGCCGACCGGCTCATCGACTCCTTCTGCTCCCGCGGCAGCGCCGAACTCGTCGGCGACTACGCCGTCCCCCTGCCCGTGCTCGTACTCGCCCGGCTCATCGGCTTCCCCGACGCCGAGGGGCGGCAGCTCGCGCAGGTGCTCAACGAACTGGCGGACGGCGGACCCGGGGCGCTCAAGGCGTACGAGACGTTCGTCGACCACATGACGCGGCTGGTCGCCGAGAAGCGGCTCGCGCCGGGCCAGGACGTCGCCTCGCGGATGCTGGCCGACCCCATGCACTTCACCGACGAAGAGGTCATGCTCGACCTCAAGGACACCACCGCCGCCGGCTTCCTGCCCACCGCCGACTGGATCGGCAACTCCATCCGGCTCATGCTCACCGACGACCGCTTCGCCGCCGCCCTCGGCGGCGGGCGGCACAGCGTCGGCCAGGCCATGAACGAGGTGCTGTGGGAGGACACCCCGACGCAGATCCTCGTCGGCCGCTGGGCCGCCCGCGACACCCAGCTCGGCGGGTGCCCCGTCGGCGCCGGCGACCTGCTGCTCCTCGGCCTCGCCGCCGCCAACGACGACCCGCAGATCCAGCAGGCGCTGGGGGGCACGGACGGCCCGGGCGGCGGTTACGGGTACGGCGGGGGCGTACCCGCGCAGGCGGGCAACAGCGCCCACTTCGCCTTCAGCTACGGCGACTTCCGCTGCCCCTTCCCGGCCCAGGAGATCGCCGAGATCATCGCCCGGACGGGCCTGGAGGTGCTCCTCGACCGCCTGCCCGACCTGGACCTCTCCGTGCCGGCCCGCACGCTGGTGCGGCGGCCGTCCGCGTTCCTGCGCGGCATGACGGCCCTGCCGGTCACCTTCACCCCCGTACGTGCTGCAGGAGGCCACCCGTGAACTGCCCGCACGCCGCCGGCTCCGCCGCCGCCCCGACCGGCCCCGGGGCCGCCCTCCCCGGACCGCTGGCCATCGACCCGCTCGTACGCGACCTCGCGGGCGAGACCGCGCACCTGTGCGCCGCCGCCCCGCTCACCCGGATCGAGCTGCTGGGCGCGCCCGCGTGGACCGTCACGCGGCACGCGGAGGCGCGGCAACTGCTCACCGACGCCCGGCTGGTCAAGGACATCGGCGCCTGGCGGCTGTGGCAGACCGGCGAGGTCACCGCGGAGTGGCCGCTGATCGGGATGGTCAACCCGGGCCGGTCGATGTTCACGGTCGACGGCGCCGAGCACCGGCGGCTGCGTACCAAGACGGCCCAGGCCATCACCCCGCGGCGGCTCGACGCGCTGCGGCCGGTGGTCGAGCGGGTGACGGCCGAGCTGCTGGACTCCCTGGCCGCCGCGGCGGCCGCGGGCGACGGGGTGGTCGACCTCAAGGAGGTCTTCGCGCAGCCGCTGCCGATGCGGGTGGTGTGCGCGCTCATGGGCGTCGCGGAATCGGAGATACCGCGGCAGATGCGGCTGTGGAAGGCGTTCTTCTCCATGCTCACGCCGCAGGACGAGCGGCTCGCGGTGATGGCGGAGCTGGACCGCGTGTTCACCGACATGGTGCGGCAGAAGACCGCCGAGCCCACCGACGACCTCACGAGCGCGCTGATCCTCGCCGACGAGGGCGGGGAGCCGCTGACCGAGGAAGAGGTCGTCGGCAACCTGAAGTCGATGATCGCCGCCGGGCACGAGACCACCATCACCCTCCTGCTCACCACCGTGCGCGGACTGCTCACCCACCCCGAGCAGCTCGCCATGGTGCGCGACGGCAAGGTGACGTGGGAGACCGCGATCGAGGAGGCGCTGCGCTACGACCCGCCCGTGACCCACCTGCTCATGCGGTTCGCCACGGAGGACATCGAGATCGCCGGCACGGTGATCGAGAAGGGCGAGGGCGTCGTCATCTCGTACCGCGCGATCGGGCGGGACGCCGGGCACCACGGGGCGGACGTGGACGCCTTCGACGTGGCCCGGCCGACGCCGATCCGGCACATGACCTTCGGGCACGGGCCGCACATCTGCCCCGGCGCGGCGCTGTCGCGGCTGGAGGCGGGGGTGGCGCTGCCGGCGCTGTTCGCCCGGTTCCCGCAGCTGCGGGCGGCGGTGCCGGTGGGGGAGATCCGCAACCTGCCGGTGCTGACGCAGAACGACCTGGAGTCCTTCCCGGTACGCCTCACCTGACGACGGATGCCGGGGGCGGCGCCGCCGTCCCGCGCCCCTCCGCCCGCCCGCCGCCCCGGCCCCTCGGCCCCGCCCGCAACGCTGCCCGCGCCCCCGCCCGCAACGCTGCCCGTAACCCGCCTGGGCCCCGCCCGCTCGCCGTCCCGCCCCGGACACGGAACCCTGAGGGACGACGGCAAGGCCCGCATGTCGGCCGCGGTAGGGAGGACAGCGCAGGACGGGCAGCGTGCAGGAGAGGGCAGGTGCAGCCGGTGCGGGAGGACGGCACGCAGGGCGCGGGACAGGACGAGGGCGGGCGCGGTCCGGACGACGCGGGGCGCGGTTCGTACGAGGACGGGCGCCGTCCGAACGGCGCGGCACGCGGTCCGTACGACAACGGGCGGGCCTACCGCGTGGGCAACGGTCCGCTGGACCCGGCGGTCCGGTCCCGGCGCCCCGACGCGACCGGCGGTGAACGGCGCGTCCGGTGGGCGCTGCGGTGGCTGCCGGCCGGGCTGATCGTCCTCGGGGCGGTGTTCTTCTGGTTCACGCCGGAGGGGCTGCGGTCGTCGCCGATGTTCGAAACCACGCCGCTCGTCGCCGCCGCGCTGCTGTCCCTGCGCGGCACCGTGGCGGTGGCCGTGTCCGCCCTGGTCGTGGATGTCACGCTCGAAATCCTCAATGGCACCGCCGGGACCCCCGACGCGCTCACGCAGATGGTGTCGCAGGTCGTCCTCGGTGGCCTGGCGATCGTCATCAACGTCCTCATCCAGCGCAACTACCGCCGGCTGACCTCCGCCCGCCACGTCGCCGTCGCCGCGCAGCGCGCCGTGCTGCCGAACCCGCCGGACGGCTTCGGCACCCTGCGGGTCGCCGCCCGCTACCAGGCCGCCGACGCCGACGCCCGGATCGGCGGCGACCTCTACGCCGTGCAGGAGGGCCCGTACGGCGTGCGCTGCATCGTCGGCGACGTACGCGGCAAGGGGCTGGAGGCGGTGGAGTCCGTGGCCGTGGTGATCGGCGCGTTCCGGGAGGCGGCCGAGGCGGAGGCGGGGCTCGCCGGGGTGGCGCGGCGGCTGGAACGTGCGCTGCAGCGCCAGGAGACGGGGCGCAGCGGCCTCGACCGCGTGGAGGGGTTCACGACGGCGGTGCTCGCGGAGGTCGACCGCGACGGCGGCGCGCTGCGCCTGCTCAACCGCGGCCATCCGGCGCCCGTGCTGCTGGGCCCGGACGGCGCGGCGCGCACGCTGCAACCGCACGAGCACGCGCTGCCGCTGGGCATGGGCGACCTGGGCACGTGGCCGGACGAGGTGACGGAGGTGGCGTTCCCGCCGGGCGCGGCGCTGGTCCTGTTCACGGACGGCGTGACGGAGGCGCGGAACCGGGCGGGCGTCTTCTACGACCCGCTGACCCTGCTGGACGGCCGGCTCTTCGACGACCCGCAGGAGGTGCTGGACACGCTCCTGGCCGACGTGACCCGCTATACGGGCGGACGGGTCGCCGACGACATGGCGCTGTTCGCCCTCGCCCGCTCCCGCGCACCGGTCGGGGGGCCGCCGGCCCCACCCTCGTCTGCACACGCTCCGTAGCGGAACAGCGCCCCTCCGCATAACAACTGATGCACGATCAGCTAACGACCGGACCTCACTCCGCGTAGCCGAGGCGTCAACTTGTCCGTTTCCGCTGGTGCATGCCCGGATCGTCCGCGGCAAAGCACAACTGAATGACGGGAACGACTTGGAATCGAACGCCGTCGTCCGCTAGCGTGCGGTAACGCAGCGCGGTCGTAACCGCCGCCGCAAGAGGCGGCACCGTGCGCCGTCGCCGAATCCCGCACGCGAAACAACTGCAGCAACGGCAACACCTAGGGAACCGGGGAACCACCACCTTGGGGTGAATCGGGCCAACCTCCGCCAGGAGGCGGCCCGTAGGAGACCTTCCTGCTCCGAACCCGTCAGCTAACCCGGTAGGCGAGAAGGAAGGAAAGGAGTACGCCTTCGTGGCGTCCTACAGGTCTGGGCCTGGCTACGGCCATGGCTACGACGATTACGGCTACGACGGCTATGCGTCCGGTGGCAACGCCCCCGAGGGGTATGCGCCCACCGGCTACGCCGCCGAAGAGCCGGTCGACGAAGTCTTCCCCGAAGACGACCTTCCCTCCCGCGGCCGCCGGCGCCTCGCGAAGCAGCGCGGCGGCAGCATGGCGCGCAGCGGTGCCGTACTGGGCGTCGGCGTCTTCGCCGCCGTCGGCGCGGGCAGCATGGCCACGGCGCAGGAGAAGCCGCCGGTCGCGATATCCATGCCCGACCAGGTCGACGCCGTCGCGAACGGCATAAGCGCCCAACTCCCGGACGCGGAGAGCCTGCCGGGCGTCGGCGACCTGATGCCGAGCGAGGAGGAGCCCGCCTCCGACACGGTCGTCACGACGGCTCCGCTCACCCAGGTCAGCTACGCGAGCGACGCCGGCGCCGGTACCGAGGCCCCGGCCACCGACTCCGGCGAGGCCCTGCGGGCGCGCATCCTGGAGCAGGCCGAGCAGCAGCAGGCGGAGGCCGACGCCTCTGCCCGCGCGGCCGCCGAGGCCGAGGCCGCCAAGCAGGCGGCCGACGAGGCCGCCGAGGCGAAGGCCCAGGAAGAGGAGCGCCAGCGCCGCCTGGAGGAGGAGCGCCGCCGCAAGGCGGAGGAGGAGGCCCGCCGCAAGGCGGAAGAGGAGCGCCTCGCCAAGCTCGCCGCCAGCTACGTCGCCCCGGTCGCCAACTACACGCTCACCTCGATGTTCGGCGAGTCCGGCGACATGTGGGCCGCGGGCCACACGGGCCAGGACTTCGCCGCCTCCACCGGCACCCCGGTCAAGGCCGTACACGGCGGCACGATCACCGAGGCCGGCTGGGCCGGCTCGTACGGCTACCGCATCGTCCTCACGCTTGAGGACGGCACCGAGATCTGGTACTGCCACCTGTCCTCCATCATCCAGTCCTCCGGCGAGGTCACGACCGGCGACGTCATCGGGCGCGTGGGCGCCACGGGCAACGTCACCGGCCCGCACCTGCACCTCGAAGTACGACCCGGCGGCGGGGACGCGATAGACCCCCTCGCCTGGCTGCGCAACAACGGCGCCCCGGTCTGACCGACGCGGCGGGCCCGGCGCCCCGGCCCACGGTGGCCAGGACACCCGCGCCCGCCCGCCCGGCGACCGCAAGCCCCTATAACCCCTCTCCCACGTCTCCGGCGTGCCCGTACGCACCTTCCCCCGTGGCGTCCGAGCGCGCACCGAGACCGCCGGCGGCCCTGGTGGCCGACCCCCCGACACCAGGGCCGTCGGCTTTTCCCGGAACCTACTCCCCGGGCCCGCAGAGGCAGAACGGATGCCCGGCCGGATCCGCGAACACCGGACAACTCCCACCCGCCTCGGAGAGCCGCACGGCCCCGAGGCGCAGCGCCAACTCGCCCGCCGCGACGGAATCGTCGACGCCGAAGCAGATGTGCATCTGCTGGGGGTAGGTGCGGTCGAGGTCGGGCCAGAGCGGCGGCCGGTAGCCGGCGACTTCCTCGAATGCCAGTCGTGGAAAGCTGTCTTCGTCCTTGGCGATCACCATCCAGTCGTCGCGAATGACCCGCATGCCGAGCAACCGCGTGTAGAAGTCGGCGAGCTCGCGGGCGTCGGCGCAGTCGAGCACGATGTTCCTGACGTAGGCATCCATGGCGGCCACCTTGCCACGCACCGAGGACACCTCAGGGTGCCGCGCGAGCCGCAGACGACTCAGGCGGCACCGGTCGGCAGCGCCTCAAGCGGCAGCGGTAGCAGCCGCACTGGCAACAGCACCGGCACCGGCACGAGCAGCAGCGTCGGCAGCGGCAGCAGCGTGGTCGCCCCCGGCGGCGATTTCACCCAGGGCGGCGCGGATGGTGTGGACCATCCGCTGGGGCCACTCGAAGACATCGCCCGCGGTGAACCGCAGTATGCGCCGGACCTCGGGACAGCGCCCCAGGTCGTTGAAGCGCTCGACGTCGGCGAGATGGGCGGCCCGGCTGCCGTGGAAGGCGTAGCCCTCGATCTCCACGACGAGCCCCGCGACCGGGAAGAAGAAATCCACTCGTATCCGCCGGCCGTTGGGCGCGGTGAACGGCACTTGGCTGAGCGGCCGCAGCCCGGCGTCGTACATCCGCAGCCGCGCCACCGTCTCCGCGGGCGACCCGGAACGGGGATCGACAAGCGCGAGCCGCTGCCGCGCCGCGACCACCCCCCGCCGCTGCCCGGCACCGGCGACGGCTTCGGACACCGCATGCAGATCGGTCACCTGCTCCCGCCACCGCCGCGGCACCCCACCTGCGGGCCCCAACGGCCGCCGCGTCAAGGCCGACTCGACGGCCACCAGCGCAGCGTCCCGCTCGGCGGTACGCAGCAGGTCGACAAGAGTCCGCACCCCACTGGTCAACCGCAACCCGGCCACGGCGACAACTTCGTCCGCACCCACCGCGGTCCGATGCAACACGCACCCCTCGGGCGCCCGCCCCCGCCCATGCACGTGGGTGAACTCGGGCCGCACGGCCGGCACTTCGATCCCCAGCACATGGGCGGCCGCACTGTGACTCACGACCAACCCGGGCCGCCCGGCCTGCGCCACCCGCAACCGAAGCCGCAGATCACCAACCCGCCCCGGCTCCACCCAAACCCCGGCCCGAACCTTCCGCCACCCCTCCTTCCGCAACCGCCGCACCAACACCCCGGACGACCACCCGGCCGCCAAAGCCTCGGCACAAACCAACACCCCACCATTCCCCGCCGCCAACTCACCCAGCGACCCAAGTTCCCCCGTCATGCCCCCACCCTCTCGCGGATCCCCACCCTCCGCTTCCCCCTGTGGATAACTCCCGCAGCGGGCAACAGGCTGCCTCTCTCGCGGTCGCAGCGGCCCTACCCCCTGCCGGCCTCCGACTCCACGGACGGAAATGCGGCCACATGGCCGGCACGCTTGGCCGCCGGTTGGTTCTCAATCACGTTCAGGGGTGCTCTTTGCGGCGGTGACCGAGGCAGCGACCCGATCTGCGATCGACAATGGATCCTCGTGTTCCCAACAGCGAATCACGGTCCAGCCCGCTTCTTCGAGACGCAACGTCGTTTCCCGATCACGAGATTTGTTGCGCTCCAGTTTGGTTCGCCACCAGTCGGCGTTGGCCTTGGGGTGGGTGGCGTGCTCGGGGCAGCCGTGCCAGAAACAGCCGTCGAGGAAGACAGCAACCTTTGCGCCCGGGAAGGCGATGTCGATGGTGCGACGCGGCATACCGGGGACGGGGCGTTGGAGCCGATAGCGGAAGCCGGCGCCATGGAGGAGGCGCCGGACAGCGACTTCAGGGGCGGTGTCCCGGGAGGACTGGCGGCTCATACGGGCCGAGACGCCCGGGGAGGAGGGAGTAGCAGGCACGGGAACATCATGCCGACTCCGTCCTCTGGCGTTCATACGGGGGAGAGGGCCGGCTCGGGGTGGTCAGCGGGTGAGGAAGGGTGTGTTCGTGGGGTGTGCCGTCGGGGGTGTGCCAGCGGGCCACGGGGTGGTGGTGCCGCGGATGGTTGCGGGGGTGTCAGGTGCCGGGAGCTTTTGCCAGGTGGGGGGCGCCCTGGGGGAGGGGCCAGGGGCTGGGTGGGGTGGTGGTGTAGGCGGCTCTTGTGAGGGCTGGTTGGGCCAGGGCCTTGTTCTGCCACATGTGCGCCAGCAGGGCCTGTTCGCGGGCCGCGTAGTCCTTTGCCGGGCGGCCCTGGGTGGCCTGGGCGCGGAGCAGGGCCAGTGTCGTCGCCGAGCGGGTGTAGTCCGCCACCGCTCGGCGGGCCTCGTCGCCGTGGGCGTGGCGGGCCAGGGTGCGGGCCAGTTTGCGGGTGCGGAGGGAGGCGAGGGCCACCGGTTCCGCGGGGACCAGCCAGCCGGCGTGGGCGTAGGCGGGGAGTTGGTCCCGTATCGTGCGGAGCTTGCCGCCGCGGGACCAGACCGCCAGCCACACCAGCAGCCCGAACACCGGCGCCATCACGAAGGCGTACGCGCCGAGGAAGACGAAGCCGTTCATCACCGCCGAGCCGTTCCACAGCGAGTGCAGCGCCATCGCCAGCAGCAGCCCGGCCACCGGGAACAGCACGCGGCGTACCCGCTGGCGGGCGACGGTCATGGCCGCCAGGCCGAAGCCTATGCCCGCCATCGCCGTGAACAGCGGGTGCGCGAACGGGGAGAAGACCACGCGGGCCACGAACGTCACGGTCACCGTCGCCAGCGGGCCGGAGTCGCCGAAGGTCTGGTTCTCCTCGTACGCCCTGCCCAGGTACAGGATGTTCTCGGTGAACGCGAAGCCCGTGCCGATGATCCCCGCCAGCACCAGCCCGTCGACCAGGCCGGCGAAGTAGTGCCTGCGGAAGAGGAACAGCAGCAGTATCGCCGCCGCCTTCGCCGCCTCCTCCACCACCGGCGCCACCACCGCCATCCCCCACAGGTCCGCCTCGCGCGACGACGCCGTGGGCAGGCCGGTGGCGATCCAGCGGGCGGCGAAGGTGTTCGCCAGCATCGCGACCAGCGTCGCGGCGAAGGCGCCCCACGCGAACGCGAAGATCCGGTAGCGCCACGGGCCGGGCGCCACCCGGTCCAGCCACAGGAAGCCCGCGATCAGCAGCGGCACCGGCAGCAGCGCCAGCCCGCCGCCCACGAGCATCCCGTGCGTGCCGGTCTCCGACCACACCAGCCCCAGGATCGCCAGCCCCGCCAGCGTCAGGACCGTCGCCACCGCGCCTATTCGCACGCCCCGCCGGCGCCAGAATCTCTTCCGGGCGGGGGCGGCGGCCACGGGCTCCGGCGGTTTCGGGGGCGCGTCCGCGTACACCGGCCGCGGGCCGAATTCCTCGGGCTCCCGCGGCCGGGCTATGAGCTGAGCGCCTTCGTACTGCACCCCTCGACCCTAGCCAGTCCCCGCCGCCGCGCGCGACGGGCTATTCCTCACTGATGCGCCGGAAGAGCAGATCGTTCACGATGTGGCCCTTTCCGAGCCCCTGCCCCTCGAAGCGCGTACGCGGGCGGAAGTCCGGCCGCGGCGCGTAGCCGCCGGGATGGGCGTTCTCGAAGTACGGCGACGCCTCCAGCGTCTCCAGCATCCACTCCGCGTACGGCTCCCAGTCCGTCGCGCAGTGCAGCACCGCCCCCGGCGCCATCCGCGAGGCCGCCAGCGCCAGGAACTCCGGCTGGATGAGCCGGCGCTTGTTGTGCCGCTTCTTGGGCCACGGGTCCGGGAAGTAGATCCGCATCCCCGCGAGCGCCGCCGGGGGCAGCATCTCGCGCAGCAGGATGACGGCGTCGCCGTTGCCGATGCGTACGTTCGTCAGCCCCCGCTGCTCCATGAGCCGCAGCAGGTTGCCCTGGCCGGGGGTGTGGACGTCGACGGCGAGGATCCCCGTGGCCGGGTCGGCGGCGGCCATGTCCGCGGTCGCCTCGCCCATGCCGAAGCCGATTTCGAGGACGACCGGCAGGCCGTCGAAGAGCTTGTCGAGATCGAGCACGGACGCGCCGTCGATGTCGAAGCCCCACTTCGGCCAGAGCCGTCTCAGGGCCTCACCCTGCGCGAGCGTCACGCGGCTGCGGCGCGGGACGAACGAGCGGATACGGCGCTCGTTGTGCGGCCCGGCGGGCGCGGGGGCGGGGCCGTCGGGGAACCGGGGCTGGGGACGATCGTGCTGATCGGGGTGGTCGGACACAGTGGCCCCTATTTTACGGAGGCTCCCGAGCCGTGGTGAGGCGGTCCCCCCGCTGGTCACAGTGCGGCGAGCACCCTGCGCGCGATCTCCCTGCCGATCGGCAGCGACGCGGTCGCGGCCGGGGACGGCGCGTTCAGTACGTGGACGGTGCGTGGCCCCGACGCGAAGCGGAAGTCGTCCACCAGCGACCCGTCCGGCAGCACCGCCTGCGCCCGCACCCCCGCCTGCGCCGGGCGCAGGTCCTCCTCGTCGACCGCCGGCAGCAGCCGCCGCACCGCCTGCGTGAACGCCCTGCGGGAGAGGGAGCGGCGGAGTTCGCCGGCGCCGTAGCGCCAGTGGCGGCGGGCGATGCGCCAGCTGCCGGGGTACGTGAACGTGGCCGCGGCGTCGCGGGGGCTGAGGCTCGTACGGGTGTAGCCCTCCCGGGCCAGCGCGGGGACGGCGTTCGGGCCGAGGTGGACGGCGCCGTCGATGCCGCGGGTGAGGTGGACGCCGAGGAACGGGAACGCGGGGTCGGGAACGGGGTAGACCAGGCCGCGGACGAGGTCGGCGGCGTGCGGCGCCAGCTCGTAGTACTCGCCGCGGAACGGAACGATGCGCAGCCCGGGGCGGTCCCCGGCGAGGCGGGCGATGCGGTCGGAGTGCAGGCCGGCGCAGTTGACGAGGACCCGGGCGCGTACCACCTCGCCGGCGGCGGTACGGACGGCGATCCCCGGGCG
>NZ_JACBXC010000870.1 GCF_013870535.1 Streptomyces phytophilus
CGGAGACCCGCGCCGCGGCCGCGGAGCCCGGCGTCGACTACTTCTGCACCGGCCCCTGCTGGCCCACCCCCACCAAGGCCGGGCGGCCCGCGGCCGGCCTCGGCCTCGTCCGGTACGCGGCGGGGCTCGGCACCGACCGCCCGTGGTTCGCCATCGGCGGAATCGACCTCGGAAACCTCGACGAGGTCCTGGCGGCCGGCGCCCGCCGCGTCGTCGTCGTCCGCGCCCTCACCGCGGCCGAGGACCCCGGAGCTGCGGCGGGTGAGTTCGTACGGCGGCTGCGCGCCGCCCGGAACGATGACGTCCGGTAGTCGCCGGCCGGCGCCGGGCGCCCCGTCCTGTCTCGGGGATCGAGCAGGCCGTCTTGGGTCCTGAGGTGACCGGCGGTTAACCTGCCCCGTATGGCCACCGGCATCGCTTCGACCAGGAATGATCGAGCAGTCACTGTCCGTGAACTGCTCGCCTCCGGCAAGCAGTCGTTTTCTTTCGAGTTCGCCGCCCCGAAGACCGACAAGGGCGAGCGGACACTCTGGAACGCCGTGCGGCGCATCGAGGCCGTACAGCCGACATTCGTCTCCGTGACCTACGGCGCCGGCGGCTCCTCCCGCGAGGGGACCGTCCGGGCCACCGAGCGCATCGCCACAGACACCACCCTCACGCCCGTGGCGCATCTCACCGCGGTCGACCACTCGATCGCCGAACTGCGCAACGTCATCGGCCAGTACGCGGACGCGGGCATCCGCAACATGCTCGCCGTCCGCGGCGACCCCCCGGGCGACCCGATGGGGGAGTGGGTCGCGCACCCGAAGGGGGTGGCGTACGCCGCGGAACTGGTCCGGCTGATCAAGGAGTCGGGCGACTTCTGCGTCGGCGTCGCGGCCTTCCCCGAGCGGCACCCGCGGTCCACGGACTGGGACGCCGACATCCGGCACTTCGTCGACAAGTGCCGCGCGGGCGCGGACTACGCGATCACCCAGATGTTCTTCCACGTCGACGACTACCTGCGGCTGCGCGACCGGGTGGCAGCCGCCGGCTGCGCGACGCCGATCATCCCGGAGATCATGCCGGTCACCAACGCCCGGCAGATCCAGCGGTTCGCCGAGCTGAGCGGGGCCACGTTCCCGCCGGAGCTGGCGGATCGGGTTCTCGCGGTCGAGGACGACCGGGCCGCGGTACGCTCCATTGGCATCGAGTACGCCACGGACATGTGCGAGCGGTTGCTGTCCGAGGGGATCCCAGGACTGCACTTCATTACTCTGAACCACTCCACGGCAACGCTGGAGATCTACCAGAACCTCGGACTGCACCGGCGGTCCTGAGGGAAGGCACCACCAAGCGGGGGCGGAAGAGAGGCACGTGATGGGCGACTTGGCCTGGTTGGCCCTCTATGCCATGTTCGGGCTCGTCGCGCTGTGGCTGCTCTGGGAAGTGCTGATGCAGTACAAGGCCCCGCTGCGCTGGCGCGCGCTGGCCTTCGTCGGCTTCCTCTGCGTGGTGCTCGGCGTGCTCATGCCCTCGGTGGTCGTGATCGGCCTCGGTGTGGTGGTGTTCGCGCTCGGCCAGATCAAGGTCACGCTCTCCTACCGCAGCGGGTACTCCGGCGGCTGGGTCGTGAACAGGCGCGGGGAGGACGAGGACTACGGCGACGGGTACGACGGGGAGCGGTACGACGACGCGGCGTACGACGGCGCGGCGTACGACGGCCGCCAGGCGCCGCCGCCCCCGGAGCGCGCGGCCGCCTACCCGGCGTACGAGCCGGAGATCGCACCGCCCCCGCCTGCGGCCCAGGAGCAGACCGCGCAGTTCTCGCCGTTCGGCGGCGAGCAGGCGTTCGCGGCCACCGCTCCCGGGCAGCAGGCGTACGCGGACGGCTACGACGCGTACGGCAACGGCGCCGGCTACGACTCCGGCAGCTACGCGACCACCTCCGCCTACGACACCGGCAGCTACGCCACCACGTCCGCGTACAACACCGGCAGCCACGCCACGACCTCCGCCTACGACACCGGCAGCCACGCGACCACCTCCGGCTACGAGGCCGGGGGCTACGCCACGAACGGCGCCGGGATGAACGGCTACGGGCAGGACCAGCAGATATACCCGGACACCGGCGGCTACGGCCCGGAGCACCAGTACGCCGGGTACGACACGGCCGCCCCCGCCCCCGCCGGGTACGCGGACCCCTACGCCGGCACGGAGTACGCCGCGCCGGCCCCGCCGCCGTACTACGACTCGACACAGGCGGGCCGGCCGTCGTACGACACGAGCGGCGCCGGCTACCCCGGCTACGACCAGCAGCAGTACGCGCAGTACCCCGAGGGCTACGACACCGGCCAGCAGCCGGCGTACGGCCAGGAGACCTACGCGACGCCGGGCGAGGGCGTCTGGATGCCGCAGCAGCGCGACGCGGACCCGCTGGGCACCGAGGACCCGTACGCCCAGCAGCAGAACTACCCGGGCTACGAGCAGCAGTACCGCTACTGAACCCCGCGCCCCCGGCGGGCCGTCAGCGGGAGCCGCGGAAGTCCGCGCCCTCCATGATCAGCCCGGCGACCAGGGCCCCCGACATCCCCGCGTGCGCCAGCCCGCCGCCCGGGTGCGACCAGCCGCCGACCGTGTAGAGACCCGGCAC
>NZ_JACBXC010000871.1 GCF_013870535.1 Streptomyces phytophilus
GACAGCGAGCCCGTACGGGACTGGGGCCGGCGGCTGCTGGCGGCGCTGGGGGAGGACGCGCGGGGCGTCGCCGGGGTGTGCACGTTCCTGCTGCGGGAGGCGGAGCTGACGGAGCCGGAGCGGGTGCTCGCGTACACGCTGCGCGGGCGGGAGCGCCGCAACGGCGACGAACTCGACGCCAGCGTCGCGGACTTCGACCGGGCGCTGGCGCTCGACCCGGACTTCACCCGCGCGTACGCGGGCCGCGGCCAGGCGTACGTGCTCCTCGACCGCTACCCGGAGGCCGACGCGGACTTCACGCACTGCGTCGCGCACGACCCCGACCGCTCCTGGTCGCTGACCCACCGCGGCCGGGTCCGGCTCTACCTGGAGCGCTACGACGACGCGAAGGCCGACCTGGGCCAGGCGATCGAGCTGGACCCCTCCCCGATGACCTGGGCGATGCGCGGCGAGGTGCACCGCCTCACCGGCGCCCTGGCACAAGCGCTCGCCGACTTCGACAAGGCCGTCGAGACGGCGGACGGCGACTACCCGTACGCCATCGCCAGCCGCGCCCAGTGCTACGCCAAGCTGGGCCGGGCCGAGGAGGCGATGGCGGACCTGGACCGGGCCCTGGAGCTGGACCCGCAGTGGTCCTGGTGCTGGACGGAACGCGGCCGGCTGCACCAGGAGGCCGCGCGGTACGAGGAGGCCGCGGCCGACCACACCCGTGCGCTGGAGCTGTCGCCGGCCTACGACTGGGCGTACGCCAACCGGGGCCACTGCCACCGGGCCCTGGGCCGCCTGGACGAGGCACTGGCGGACCTGGACCGCGCGCTGGAGATCGACCCGCAGTGGTCCTGGGGCTGGGGCGAGCGCGGGGAGGTGCACCGGCTCGCCGGCCGGACCGAGCGGGCGGTCGAGGACTTCGACAAGGCCGTGGAGCTGAAGCCGGACAGCCCCTGGGCCATCGCCAGCAGGGCGCAGTGCATGGTGACCCTGCGGCGGGCCGACGAGGCGCTGGCGGACTTCGACCGCGCGCTGGAGATGAGCCCGGGGATGGCGTGGGCGCTGGAGGAGCGCGGCGACCTGTACCGGATCGTCAACCGCTTCGACGACGCGCTCGCGGACTACGCGCGCGCCCTGGAGATCGACGGCACGCTCGTCTGGTCGCGGCTCGGCAGGGCCCGCACGCTCGGCCACACCGGCAGGACGGCGGAGGCGTACGCGGAGATCGACACCGTCCTCGCCGGCCACCCGGACCACGCCGGCGCGCTGGTCCTGCGGGGGCAGTTGCTCGTGCTGGAGGAGCGGTGGCAGGAGGCGCTCGCGGTGTGCGACCGGGTGCTCGCGGCGGACCCCGCGCACCAGGTCGCGCTGAGCGACCGGGCCGAGGTGCTGATGGTGCTGCGCCGGTACGAGGAGGCGCGGCCGGACGCCGCCGCGGCGCTGGCGAGCGATCCGCAGGACGGCTTCTTCCAGTTCGACGGCGCCCTGCTGGACCGGATGACGCGCGGCCCGCAGCCCGCGGAGCGCTGGGCGGCCGTGGAGGCGCGGATGACGGCGGACTGCTCCACCGACGTGGACGCGGCGGCGTGCCGGCTGCTGTGCCGGGCCGCGGCGGGGGAGTGGGCGGCGGCGGACGCGGCGCTGGCGGCGATGGGTTCGGGGGCGGCGTACTGGCTGCTGGTCCAGGACGTACGCACGATGCTCCGCGTGCTGGCCGAGGCCCCGGACCTGGCGGCGGCGGACGGCGCCCGGGTCGAGGGGTATGTGCGGGTACTCGGGGATTTGCTCCGCGAACTCCCCGGCGCCTGACGCGCATACACCCTCTGGCCTCTCGGTTTCCCTCCATTACAGTGCTGGGCCGGAGCACGTGCGAACAGCGAGAGACCGAACGTCCGGACTGAGGTGGCCGAGTGACGACCGCACGCCGCACCTGGGGCCGCGCCGAGCAGCAGGACTTCCGCAGCAGAGTGCGCGGCTGCCTGCTCGGCGGCGCGATAGGCGACGCGCTCGGCGCCGGCGTCGCGGACACCTCGCTGGCGGAGATACGGGCCGAGCACGGGCCGCAGGGCGCCGCCGACTTCGCCCCGGCCTACGGCCGCCGCGGCGCGGTCACCGACGACACCCAGATGACCCTGTTCACCGTCGACGGCCTCATCCGCGCCCAGGTGCGCCGCGACGGCGGCCGGTGGCACCCGCCGACCGACGTGCACGCCGCGTACCGCCGCTGGTACGCGACGCAGAAGGACTGGGGCCCCGACGAGCGCAAGGCCGAGGACGGCTGGCTCGCCCGCGAGGAGTGGCTGTACTCGCAGCGCGGCGCGCCCCGCTCCTGCCTGCGCGGGCTGGCCGACGACCGCATGGGCACCCTGCAGCAGCCGCGGAACCCGGAGGCGAGGGACCCGGGGGCCGTGGTGCGCTCCGCGCCGTTCGGGCTGCTGGTGGGCTGGGAGCCGCAGTTGGTCTTCCAGCTCGCCGCCGAGTGCGCCACGCAGACCCACGGCCACCCGACCGGCTATCTGGCGGCGGGCGCGTACGCGGTCGTGGTCCACGGCCTCGCCCGCGGCGACGCGCCGGAGGAGGCGGTGGCGCGGGCGCTGGAGATCCTCGCGGACCGCCCGGGCCACGAGGAGACCACGGCG
>NZ_JACBXC010000872.1 GCF_013870535.1 Streptomyces phytophilus
CGGGGGCCAGCCCGGCCACGTCGTTGAAGAGGAACTTCTCGATCATGGCCATGAGCTTCATGTTCCGGCTGAATCCGGCGTCGCCGCCCCAGGTCTCCCAGACCGTCGTGGCGCCCCGCTCGATCTGCGCCCCCCAGCCGGGGTACGTGGTCTTGGTGGCGATGCCGTACATCACGTCGGCCGCGCCGATCTCCGGCAGCACGTTCTGCAGCGCGGCCGTGCCCATGGTCCCGGTGTCCAGGTGGCCGCCGTCGCGCCCGATGCGTTCGACGAGCACGCGCCCCACCCGCTCGCGGTGTTCGTCCGGTACGAGCCCGGTCCACAGCGGCATCGCCTGGGCGGTCTGCGAGCCGGTGGCGTAGCGGCCGGTGGCCGGGTCGAGGAAGCGGTCGTTGAAGGCGGTACGGATCTCCCCGGCCAGCTCGCCGTAGCGGCGGGCGTCGTCGTCCTCGCCGACGACGGCCGCGGCGCGCGCGGTCATCGCGGTCACCGCGTGGAACCAGGCGGTGGAGGTCAGTTCGATGGGGGTGCGTTTCGGGCTGAGCACGGAGGTGCCGTCCGGCTGGGGCTCCATGTGGTCGCCGAGGCCCTCGGCGAGCAGCAGGTCCTTGGCGCGGGTGCGCAGGTACTCCACGCCGCGGCGCATCCCCGGGTAGTGGCGCCGGAGGACCGACTCGTCGCCGTAGAACCGGTACAGGTGCCAGGCGATGCTGGGGTACGAGGTCATGGCGAAGTCGGGCAGCGGCGCGTACGGCCAGTGGACGACGGACGACCACTCGTCGGGCAGGACCTCGCGCTCCTTCTCGTAGTCCTCGAAGCCCTGCTCCTCCAGCGCCGTCATGTCGACGGTGCCGCGCCACTGGAGCGGGCAGATCGTCGGGAAGCGGCCGTCGGGGAGCTGGGTGCCGGCGAGGTCGTCGAGCCACTTGAGCCAGAACGCGCGCGCGTCGAAGGCGTAGAGGTAGTCCTCGACGGACCAGCCGGGGTCGCCGACCCAGCCGACGCGCTCGGCGCGGTCGGCGGCGTCCTGCGGGAAGCCCTGGAAGCTGGCGCGGAACGTCCACAGCACGTTGCGGTGGATGCGGTTCAGCAGGTCGTCGGAGCAGGAGAAGGCACCGCCGGGCGCGAGGTCGGAGTGCACGACGCGGGCGGCGAGTTCGTGGACGTGCACCTCGGGTTCGGAGACGCTCACCTCGACGTACCGGAACCCGTGCAGCGTGAACCGCGGCTCCCAGACCTCCTCGCCGCCGCCCTTGAGGGTGTAGACGTCGGTCTGCGCGGCCGCCAGCCACGACTGCGCGTTGGCGTCGTCGTCCAGGTTCCCGTCCGCGTCGACCTCGCCCGCGTGCCGCAGCCGGACTTCCGCTCCGGCCGGGCCCGACACCCGGATCGCGGTCCAGCCGGAGAGGTGCTGGCCGAAGTCCGCGATCCGTACGCCGACGCCCCCGGGCGTCGTCTCGACCGGGGTGAGCGTCTCGATCACCCGCGCGGGTTCGAGGGGCTGGGACCGGACGCGGCCCGCGGGGGCGGCCACGGTGGTGACCGGCGACCAGCCGGGCGCGGCGAACCCGGGGCGGTCCCAGCCCGGGGACTCCTCGCGGGCGTCGTAATGCTCGCCCTGCGCGTAGTCGTTGTATCGGACGGGTCCTGCGGCCGTGCGCCAGCCCTCGTCGCTGACGACGGTGACGCGCTGCCCGTCCTCTGTCTCCACCTCGATGCGCAGCAGGGCCGCGGGCCGGTCGCCCCACGGGGTGCGGGGGAACGGGCCGGGGCCGTTGTCCTCCTCGGCGCTGTACCAGCCGTGGCCGAGCATCAGCCCGACCGCGTTCTCGCCGGCGGTCACGTGGGCGGTGATGTCGTACGTGGACGCCAGCACGCGCGGGCCGGGGATGCGGGCCGGCTCACCGTCGCCGTCGCGCAGCGCGGGGTCGTGGTCGTAGGTCGTCGTGGCCGGGTCGAGTACGCGGTCGCCGACACGTTCACCGTTGAGGCTCAGCTCGTAGAAGCCGAGCGCCGAGACGTACGCGCGGGCGCGCTTGACCGGGCCGGGTATCGCGAACCCGGCGCGCAGCAGCGGCGAGGAGACGCCGGCGCCGCCCGCGATCCAGGTGGCGCCCCAGTCCTCCGGCGTGAGCAGCCCGGTCTCGAACGAGGCCGCGTCGGTGAACGGACCCGGGGTGTCGTCGCGTCCCCACAGCCGCACCGTCCACCAGCAGCGCTCGCCGGAGCGCAGCGGGCTCCCGGCGTAGGCGACGCCGTTGACCACGTCCGCCGCCACCCGCCCGCTGTCCCACCGGTCGGCGGATCCTTGCCGCAGCAGCTCCGGCGCGCTCGCCACCAGCACCTGGTACGCGCGCAGTTCCTCGTCGTCCGCCCCCGCGGGCACCCAGCCGAACACGGGCTCCGGCTCGTCCAGGCCGAGCGGTTGGACGAGGTGCTGGCAGCGCAACTGCGTCGCGCGCAGCTCTCCGGCCTCGGTCATGTGTCTCTCCCAGCTCGCGTGCGTTCTTTGTGCGGTCGGCGGTCCGCCCCGTCAGTCCATGAGCAGCCCGCCGTTGACGTCGTACGTGGCCCCCGTGGTGAATCCGGCGGCGGGCGCGGCCAGCAGGCCGATCACCTCCGCGAC
>NZ_JACBXC010000873.1 GCF_013870535.1 Streptomyces phytophilus
ATCGCCACGGCGCTCCAGGTGCTGCTGGGGGTGTACGCGGCGTACATCTGCCTCCAGGTCATCCAGGAGATCAACCTCCTGTTCCTGATGAGCGAGGACGGCGCGGACACCTGGTACATGGCCGAGGACCTCGACCGGATGGAGAACTTCACCGCCGGCAACTTCCTTCTCTTCGCGGTGTGCGCCGTGCTCTGGTCGATCTGGTTCTACCGGCTGCGGACGAACTCCGAGGCGTTCGCCCCGGGCCAGGTGCGCTACTCCACCGGGCTGGCCATCGGCTCCTGGTACATCCCGGTCGTGCAGCTCTGGTTCCCCATGCAGATCGCCAACGACATGTTCCGGATCAGCAGCCCCTTCCCGCACCACGCGCGCCCGCCCGCCGGCTACGGCCCGCGGCCCGTGTCGTACGGGAAGGGCGTGCTGAACTTCTGGTGGGCCGCCTGGGTCGCCACCATGGTGCTCGCCCTGGTCACCGCGGAGAACTGGGAGGTCGGCATGGCGATCGGCTCCGCGACCCGGATCGTGCTGTTCGACCTGCTGTTCTCGTTCGTGCTGATCGTGACGAGCGTGCTGGCGCTCCTTGCGGTCCAGCAGCTGACGACGCTGCAGGACCAGCGCCTCAAGGGAACGGTCTGACGGCTGACCGACTTAGAGGCAGGCTCAGAGGAACGAGTGGATCTGGATCGTCTCGTCCCGCCCGGGGCCGACGCCGATCGCCGAGATCCGCGCGCCGGACATCTCCTCCAGCGCCTTGACGTACCCCTGCGCGTTCTTCGGCAGCTCCTCGAAGGACGTGGCCTTCGAGATGTCCTCGGACCAGCCGGGCAGCATCTCGTACACGGGCGTGGCGTGGTGGAAGTCGGTCTGGCTGTACGGCAGTTCCGTGACGCGGCGGCCGTCGATGTCGTACGCGACGCAGACCGGGATGCGCTCCCAGCCGGTGAGCACGTCGAGCTTCGTGAGGAAGAAGTCCGTCAGGCCGTTGACGCGGGTCGCGTAGCGGGCGATCACCGCGTCGAACCAGCCGCAGCGCCGGTCCCGGCCGGTGGTCACGCCGCGCTCGCCGCCGATGGTGCGCAGCCGGTCGCCGTCCTCGTCGAGCAGCTCGGTCGGGAACGGTCCGGCACCGACGCGCGTTGTGTACGCCTTGAGGATGCCGATGACCCGGCTGATCCGCGTGGGGCCGACGCCGGCTCCCGTGCAGGCGCCCCCCGCGGTCGGGTTGGACGAGGTGACGAAGGGGTACGTGCCGTGGTCGACGTCGAGGAGCGTGCCCTGCCCGCCCTCGAAGAGGACGACCCGGCCGGCGTCGATGGCCTCGTTGAGCACGAGGGTGGTGTCGGCGACGTACGGGCGCAGCTGCTCCGCGTAGCCGAGGAGCTGCTCGACGACGGCGTCGGGGCGGATCGCGCGGCGGTTGTAGAGCTTGGCGAGGATCTGGTTCTTCTGGTCGAGCGCGGCGTCGACCTTCTGCCGCAGGATCGACTCGTCGAAGAGGTCCTGCACCCGGATCCCGACGCGGTTGATCTTGTCGGCGTAGGCCGGGCCGATGCCGCGTCCGGTGGTGCCGATCTTGCGCGTACCGAGGAACCGTTCCGTCACCTTGTCGAGGTCGGTGTGGTACGCGGTGATGAGGTGCGCGTTGCCGCTGATGAGCAGCTTGGACGTGTCCACGCCCCGCTGCTGCAGCGCGCTCAGCTCACCGAGCAGCACCTCGGGGTCGACGACCACGCCGTTGCCGATCACCGGCGTGCAGCTCGGCGACAGGATGCCCGACGGCAGCAGGTGCAGCGCGTACTTCTGATCGCCGACCACCACCGTGTGGCCGGCGTTGTTCCCGCCCTGGAAGCGCACCACGTAGTCCACCGAGCCGCCGAGCAGATCGGTGGCCTTCCCCTTGCCTTCGTCACCCCACTGAGCACCGAGCAGCACAAGTGCGGGCACAGGCGTACACCCCTTCCGGGCGGGGCATGTCCAACGTGCGGTGCGCCGTGCACCGGGGATCGGACCGGGCCCCGGATAGACGAAGCCCCTGGCACAAGTGCGACAGGGGCTCTTGCACCGAGAGATTACCTGAGGAAGGACCGTGGTGTCGGCTCCAGACCCCACCGGGCGCTCACTGCTCGTGCTCATCGACCCCGCTGCACGGCGGGCGGACGGGGAAGCCGTACGGATCGCGAGGGACGTGCTCTCCGCGGCGGCGGCCACGAAGATCTGCCTGCCGGAGACCGCGCCGGAACTGGCCCGCGCCCTGGCCCGCCGGGGCGCCCGCCGCCCGGTGGTCATCGGCGACGACCGGGCGTTCCTCCGCGTGGTGGGCGAGCTGCGCCGCCAGGAGACGCTGGCGGACGCGCCGCTGTCGCTGGTCCCGGTGGGCACGGCGAGAACGCTGGCGGCGACGCTGGGGGTCCCGACGGGGACGGTGGACGCGGCCAGGACGGTGCTGGACGGCGAGGAGCGCCGGCTGGGACTGCTCGTGGACGACGGCGGCGGGGTGGTACTGGACGCCCTGCGCCTGCCGGCGGAGGGAGCGGGGCCTGACGGCGACGCGGGTACGGGGACGGCGGATGACCACAGGACGGGAAACGGCTCGCGGCCGCGGGGCGGCGCCGGCTCGCAGGA
>NZ_JACBXC010000874.1 GCF_013870535.1 Streptomyces phytophilus
ACCACCTCGTCCGCCCCGCCACGCGCCGCCCCCGCGGCCGCGCCGCCGCCCGGTCCACCGGGCGTCCCGCGTGCCCGCGTCATGCGGCTCCCAGCGGGGGCGCCGGCTTCCCGGGGTAGTCCGGCGGGGGCTTCAGGCGCTGCCCGGGCATGCCGCCCTTCTCGTACTTCAGCAGCTTCTCCGCCTTCTCCGGATCCGTCTCCCCCTCGCCGTACGCCGGGCAGAGCGGGGCGATGGGGCAGGCGCCGCAGGCGGGCTTGCGGGCGTGGCAGATGCGCCGGCCGTGGAAGATCACGTAGTGCGAGAGCATCGTCCAGTCCTTCTTCGGGAAGAGGGACCCGACCTCCTGCTCGACCTTGTCGGGGTCGGTCTGCTCGGTCCACTGCCAGCGCCGCACGAGCCGGCCGAAGTGCGTGTCGACCGTGATGCCGGGGACCCCGAAGGCGTTGCCGAGGACGACGAAGGCCGTCTTGCGGCCCACGCCCGGCAGCTTGACCAGGTCCTTCAGGTTCCCCGGGACCTCGCCGCCGAAGTCGTCCCGCAGGGCCTGCGAAAGACCCATGATCGACTTGGTCTTGGCGCGGAAGAACCCGGTCGGCCGGATCAGCTCCTCGACCTCCTCCGGGTTGGCCGCGGCCAGGTCCTCGGGCGTCGGGTACTTCGCGAAGAGCGCGGGCGTCGTCTGGTTCACCCGCAGGTCGGTGGTCTGCGCGGAGAGCACCGTGGCGATGAGCAGCTGATACGGGTCCTCGAAGTCCAGCTCCGGGTGCGCGTACGGATACACCTCGGCCAGCTCGCGGTAGATCCGCCGGGCCTGCCGCACCAGCCCCGTCCGCGTCGGCGCCGGTTTCGCCTTGCGCACCACCGCGCGGCCCCCCGCCGCGGGCGCTGCCTTGCCACTCTTCGCCATGGGGCCAGCCTACGGGCCCCGACTGACACCGAAGAGCGAAACCGCTGGGGCCCCCTCCCGGGGGAGCGAAACCAAGATTGAGCGACCGTCGTCGTGAGTAGGGTACGCATGAACGTCGCGAGCAGGGTGATGGAGGGGGATCCATCGATGGTGCCTGACGACGCCGTGATCGGCTGTCTGGGCGTTCTCGTCGTCCCCACCCGCGGGCCCGCAGGCCCCGGCGAGGTGCTGGTGCGGGTCAGGGGTGGCACGGAGACCTTTCTCGCCTGGTCCGCCGAGCCGCTGCCGCAAGGCGCGGAGGTGCTCGTCACCGAGTACTGCGGCGGTCGCCAGGTCACCGTGATCGCGTGGGCCGATCCGCTGGACGAGCTGACCGGCGGCATCGGCCCCGTGGAGTGAGGAGGTAAGCATGTTCGGCTATCGCGTTCCGGCCCCCGACCAGGCCATGCTCGTGTCGGGCGGCAGGCGCCGGCGGGACGGGGCACCGTTCCGCGTCGTCGTCGGGCACGGCAGGTTCGTGTTACCGATCTTCCGCAAGACCCGCTTCCTGTCGCTGGCGATGCACGAGTCCGAGGTCGCCGAGTACTGCGTGACCAGGCAGGGCATCCCCCTGACCGTGCGGTCCGTGATCGCCTTCAAGGTCGGCAACGACATCGAGAGCATCGTCAATGCCGGGCAGCGCTTCCTCTCCGAGCAGAAGGAGATGTCGGTGCTCACCGGGCGGATCTTCGCCGGGCACCTGCGCGCCATCATCGGCTCGATGACGGTCGAGGAGATCGTCACGGAGCGGCAGAAGCTCGCCTCCGAGGTGGTGGAGACCTCCAAGAGCGAGATGGGCCGGATCGGGCTGATCGTCGACTCGTTCCAGATCCAGTCGATCGACGACGGCGACACCGGCTACATCAAGGCGATGTCGGCACCCCACCAGGCGGCCATCCAGCGCGAGGCGAAGATCGCCGAGGCGCAGGCGGCGCAGAAGGCGTCCGAGGCGGAGCAGGAGTCCGCGCGCAGGCAGGCCGAGTACGCCCGGGAGACCGCCATGGTGCGGGCGCAGTACCAGGCCGAGATCAGCCGCGTCGAGGCGCAGGCGGCGCAGGCCGGGCCGCTGGCGCAGGCGCACGCGCAGCAGGACGTGCTCGCCGCGCAGACCGAGCTGGCCGAGCGCGCGGCCCGGCTCCGCCAGCAGGAGTTGCAGGCGGAGGTGGTCAAGCCGGCCGAGGCGGAGGCCGAACGGGTCCGGGTGCTGGCGCTCGCCGAGGCGGAGCGGATGAAGATCCAGGCCGAGGCGGCGTCCTCGTACGACAGGGTCGCGCTGGACCAGCAGTTGATCGACCAGCTTCCGAAGATCGTCGAAAAGGCCGCGGCCGGCCTGCAGGGCGCGAACATCAACGTCCTGAACGGCGCCGACGGCCTCGGCGAGCTGACGGCGGGGCTGGTGGGCCAGGGGCTGAGCATCCTGGACTCCGTCAGGAACACGATGCCCCAGCCGCGGTCACCGGAAGACGAACGGCAGGCTCTCTAGGAGGCGTTGCTCCGGGTCGGGCGGACCGGTTTCCTCCCCGCGCCCGGCGGGGAACTCGGCCGCCTGGAGCGACGCGCAGGTGGCCGTGACGGCGGCCCTAGGGGGTGCCGCGGTGCTCCGCGAGCTGTACGGCACCGCTGCGGCGGTACGAGAAGTCCGCGGGCGACTTCGCCACGACCGCGGACGTCG
>NZ_JACBXC010000875.1 GCF_013870535.1 Streptomyces phytophilus
GCGGCGGCGCCGAAGCCGTCGCCGATGCGGACGGCGTAGACGCCGGCGATGCCGGTACGGGAGCGGAGGTTCGGCAGCACGTCGCGGGCGGCGGTGCCGGGGCCCGCGGGGAGCACGGCGACGAAGACGGGGCGGTCTTCGTCCTTGATGCGGGCGGCGAGTGCGTTGGCCCGGTTGACGGACAGCTGGCCCCGGACGTCGGGGTGGACGTAGACGGGGCGCTCGCGCAGCGCCTCGGCGGCGTCGCCGACGGGGTCCTGGGCGTGCGCGGAGGGTGCCGTGGCCGTGAGGAGCGCGGCGAGGAGGGCGAGGAGCGGGGCCAGGAACCGGTGCATACCTGACATTCTTCTCGCGGGGTGGGCGGGCGCCACCCGGGCGCCGCCCGGGTTCCGGCCGTTGCCGCGGGGGCGGTCCCGTACGGGCGGACCGGCGGGCGTGGGGTGGGGCGGCGGTGTCTGTGGGTGTGACTGAGCGACGGGTGGTGGCTGTGTGACCGCGCGGCGGGGTGGCGGGGCGGCGGCGTTGTCGGTGGGGGCGCCTACCCTTGGGCGGGTGCGAGGGGGATGTGGGGGGGATGTCGTTGTTGTTCGTCGGGGGCCTTGCCCTCCCCGTTACGCGCCGACCGTGACCGCGCCGTCCAGGTCGCACGCCTGCAGCCGGCCGCACATCCCGAACCGCGACTCCGCCCCGGTCCGCTGCACCGACGCCGTCCGCAGGTGGGCGCCGTCCGTGCGCAGTGCGTCCAGGTGCGCGTCCGTAGCCGCCGCGGCGGCGGCCGGGCCCCGTTCCCAGCGCCCGCGCCAGTCGTCCAGGTGCGGCCGGACCAGCTCCACCGCCCGGGTGTGGAACGCCGTCAGCGGTTCCGTGTCGCCCGCCCGCGCGGCGCGGGCGAGTTCGGCGAAGCCGGCCAGCGCCAGGTCGCGGCGGGCCTGCGCGGACTTCTCCGGCTCCGCCGGGTCGAGGCGGGCGGCGCGGGCGTAGGCGGCGTCGTCGTACAGGACGTCGGGCGGGAAGGGGAAGACGGCGTCGCCGGCCTCGGGCAGCCCGGCGTTCTGCATGAGGACGAGGATGTCGAGCCGGCCGTCGGCGTTGACGAGCCGGTGGATGGTGCCGGGTGTGAACCAGACGACGGCGTCCTCGACCAGCTCGGTCTCGGCGTACCCGGAGGCGGTCAGGGTCTGCACGGCGCCGTTGCCGCCGAGGACGACGTACGCCTCGGTGCAGGCGAGGTGCAGATGCGGGGTGCCGCCGCGGAGGCCGTCGGGGGCCTGCCAGTCGTAGACGCGGAGCCGGGAGACGCTGACGCCGCCGGGGAGGGGCGGGAGTGCGGGATCGGCCATGGACACCAGCATGCCGCAAGCGCTTTCTACGGGCCAGCCCCCGAACCACCCGATCTCACGCCCCGCGCCGGTGCGCGCCGCTGGGCTCCGGTGCGGTGGCGTGGCGCCGGGGCCTGCGGGCCGGTGGCCCGCCGGGTGTCCGCAGGCGTCCGCCGGCAGGGCATTTCTGTCAGTGGAGCGGCCTACCCTTGGGCGGGTGTGCGGGGTTGCTGGGGTTGCTGGGGTGCTGGAGTTACGCGACTTGCGGGGGGCTACGCCGGCTGGACCAGGGTGTAGCCCTCGTCCAGCAGTCGCGGCAGGTAGTACTCCAGCGCCCGTACCGTCGCCCACCTGTTGCCCCCGCCGTCGTGCGCCAGCACGATCGCTCCCGGATGCGCCCCCCGGACCACCGTCGTCTCGATGAACCGCTGGTCGCGGTTGTCCCAGTCGAGGGTGTCGATGTCCCACTGGAAGGGCTCCATCTGCAGTTGCGCGCAGATCTCCAGGCTCGGCCCGTGCCACATCCCGTACGGCGCCCGCGCCAGCCGCGGCGGCGTGCCCAGCTCCTTCGCCACCAGTTCGCAGGTCCGCTCCAGTTCCTCGCGCACCCGCGGGGTGCTGATCAGGTCGAGCTGCGGGTGGGTGTAGGAGTGGTTGCCGACGACGTGGCCGTCGGCGGCGATCCGGCGCAGCACGTCGCGGTTCCAGGGGATGTTCTCGCCGATGACGAAGAACGTCGCGCGCGCCCCGTGCCGCCGCAGGATCCGCAGGATCTCCGGCGTCTGCGCCGCGTGCGGGCCGTCGTCGAAGGTGAGCGCGATCTTCTTGCCGGTCTCCCGGAGCGTGCGGTGGGGCGCGGCGCGTACGGCGACCGGCCGGGTCGGTCCTGCGATACGGGCCATGCCCCCGGACGTCGTCATCGGCGCGGCGCCGGTGCGGCCCGCGGCCGGGCGCAGCCGGTACGACGGCGCGCGGCCGAGCGGCTTGCCGTCCGCCACCCCCGTCGCCCGCCCGGCCGCCCCCGACCTGGGGGCGTGCGCGGAGGGCGCGATGGCGAGCTGGTACGCGCCGAGCAGGCCCAGGCAGAGCGCGCCGCGCCGGGGCAGCCTCCGTGCGGGGTATTTGTCGTATTTCATGACCAACTGGTCTCACGGGGTGGAGCCCGGGCGGGTCAGCGACACGGGGCGCCGGGGCGAAGCACCGGATCGGGCCCCGGAGAGTGGCGGGCCCGAGCGGAACGGGGTAGTCACGGGGGCGCCTTGGCGCTCCGTCCGACTGCCTGAGCCGGGTGTGTGGGAGC
>NZ_JACBXC010000876.1 GCF_013870535.1 Streptomyces phytophilus
GCGAGTTCGCAGGTCGGGACCTCAGCGCCGCTGCACCGCCGCCACCAGCCGCGCCATCACCTCCCCGTCGCCCTCGACCGTCAGCTCCCCCGCCTCGACCGCCTCGGAGAGCGGGCGCTCGTGGGACAGAACCGACTGCAGCGTGTCGTGGTCCGTCGTCACCGCGACGTCCGGGGACCGCGGCTCCTCGCCGCGCCGCACCGCGGTCAACTCGCCGTCGGCGACCTCCACCCCGTACACCTCGCGCTCCAGCTCTATGCGGTAGCTCGCCGACCACGCCGCATGCGGCTGCGGCTGGAAGTAGGCGCGCAGCCCGAGCAGAACGGTGTCGGAAGTCAGCACCCCCTCCAGCGGTATCACCGGTGAACGCAGCCCCCACCTGCGCAAAGCGGCGAAGACCGGCTCCAGCTCGCTGCCCCACTCCGTCAGCTCGTACACCTTCGCCGAGGCGGGCGGCGGCAGCGCACGATGCGCGAGCACACCGAACCGCTCCAGGTCGCGCAGGCGTTGGGACAGCACGCTGGGTCCGATGCCGGGGAGCGCGGCCTGCAGGTCCGCGTATCGCCGGGGGCCCAGGCGCAGCTCGCGCACGACGAGCAGCGCCCAGCGCTCCCCGATCATGTCGAGCGCGTGGGCGATCGGGCACGCCTGCCCGTAAGTCCGCCTCTCGTCGCCGCTGCCCCTCGCCATCGCCGCTCCCCTTCCATCCTCCCAAATTTTCACTACGAAAAATATAGCACAAGCTTCGAGAAATGTAGTAGTCTCCGGAAAAGCCAGGTGAGGGAGGCAAGTCATGGACGGCACGGCGGAAGTCCGGCCCGCGGCCGAGCGGTTGGTGCGGGTCGGTGATGTCGAAATCTGTACGCAGGCGTTCGGTGCGGCCGCGGATCCGCCGATCCTGCTGATCGGGGGCGCCGAGGCGTCGATGGACTGCTGGGAGGACGGCTTCTGCTCACGCCTCGCCGCGGCCGGGAGGTACGTCGTCCGCTTCGATACACGCGATACGGGCCGGTCCACGACGTTCCCGGTGGGTGCGCCGACGTACGGCGGCGAGGACCTGATCGCCGACGTGGTCGGGCTGCTCGACGCACTCGGCCTCGACTCCGCGCACCTCGTGGGCGTCTCGATGGGCGGCGGAATGGCACAGCTCGTCGCGGTGCGGCATCCCGGCCGAATCGCCTCGCTGACGTTGATCTCCACGAGCCCCGCGACACCGGGCGGGCCCGATCGCGCCGAGTTGCCGCCGATGAGCGAGGAGCTGGCCCGGAAGTTCGCGGAACCCCAGCCGGGGCCGGACTGGTCGGACCGGGAGTCGGTCATCTCCCATTTCCTCGCCGGTGAGCAGACCTTCGCCGGCACCATCCCCGTGGACGAGCAGCGGGTACGCCGCGTCGCCGGCCGGGCTTTCGACCGCAGCCCCGTCCCCGCCGCAGCCGCCAACCACTGGCTGCTCGACGATAAAGAGGAGCCGTCCGCGCAGTCGCTCGGCGACATCACCGCCCCGACCCTCGTGCTCCACGGCACGCACGACCCGCTGTTCCCCTACGCCCACGGCGAGGCGCTGGCACGCGAGATCCCGGGGGCCACGCTCGTACCCCTGACCGGCATGGGGCACCAGATGCCACCCCCGGAGCTGTGGGACACGGTCATATCCGCGCTCGTCCCGCACACGGCCGCGGCCGGAGGCTGACCGGCCCGCGGCCGAACGGCCAACGTGCGGTGGCCCGGCGGCGCGGGCCCAAGGCACAAGCCAGGGCACGGTCGGTCAGGCCGGGTGGCCGGGGCGTGGACGCCGGGGTAGCGGGGCGGCTGAAGGGCGGGCCCAGGCTGCGCGCGCGGGCGGGAGAGGTCAGAGGATGCGCGCGGCGCGGGCGGCGGTGATCCAGCCGGGGAACTGTGAAAGGAGGCGGTCGTAGAGCTGTGGATCGGGGAGGCCACTGATGTCGTCGACGGCGAAGAACCCGACGTTGTCGACGCGGCGGCCCACGAGGCTGTCGAGCCGTTCCAGTACGCCGTAGTCGGCGGCGCCCAGGCCCACGAACTGCCAGAAGACCGGCTCCTCGACCGCCTCACGCAGCTCGCGCTCGATCTCGGCGTTGCGGTAGACGCCGCCGTCCGAGAAGAACAGCACGAGTGTGGGATCGGGTGCCGGGTTCTCGCGGACGAAGGCGCGGACTTCGGCGATGACCTTCTGCTCTTCGTTCTGGATACCGACCGTCCGCATGTCGATCTGGCCGTTCTCCAGCCCCTTGCGCTTCTTGCGGGGGCGGAAGAGGGCCAGTTGCCCAACCCGTACGTGCAGTCGCAGCCACTCGGGGAGATCCCCCAGGAGCAGGTCCGGAAGCCGGGCCGGATGGGAGGCGAACGTCCACGCCTGCATGGCACCGTCGTCGTCCAGCTCCGCGGCGACCGCGGCCACCCGCTCGACGACGTCGGCGACGACCCCCTGCGTGTAGAGGCGGGTCATGGAACCGGATGCGTCCAGGACGACGATGACGCGGGCGGAGACACCAGCGGCCCCGTGCTTGCGCAGGCTGACGGCCACCTGCTCCTTGCGCAGCGACAGCCGCTTGCGCATGTCGACGGGCAGGTGCTCCTCGCCCTTGACCAGGCGCGG
>NZ_JACBXC010000877.1 GCF_013870535.1 Streptomyces phytophilus
AAGCCGGCGCCCGCGAAGCGCCGGGACTCCCGGCAGATCTCCGACGTGCTGGCCGCGTACACCCAGGGCATCAGCAGGAGCACCGGCCGCCGTGAGGGAGCCGGAGGTGCCGCCGACCGCGGCCGCCCGGCAGGTGCGGGCGGCAGCGGCGGAAGGGACGACGGCCGTCCTCGTCACGACGACGGAGGCCGTTCCCGTACCGCCAGGAACAGCGGCCGTACCCGGACCGCAAACGACGACGACTCGCAACGGAGCACGTGATGACGACCCCATCCACCGCCGACCTGAGCTGGCTGCTGAGTGACTTCGCCCGTCGCATCCCCGAGGTCACCCAGGTCATCGCCGTCTCCGTGGACGGCCTCGCCCTGGCCTTCACCGGGGTGGACCAGGACGACGCGGACCGGCTGGCCGCCATCGCCTCCGGCATCGTCAACCTGCTCTCCGGCGCCGCCCAGTTGATCGAGGCCGACCCCGTCGAGCACACCCTGACCGCCATGGAGGGCGGCTACATGTTCTCCATGGCGGTCTCCAGCGGGGCGTCCCTCCTGGTCACCACCACCCGGGACGCGGACATCGGCGAGGTCAGCTACATGATGTCCGAGCTGATCAACCAGGTCGGCGAGGCGCTCAGCCCCCAACTGCGGGACTCGCAGCCCGCCTCCTGACGCCGCCGCACGGGCGGGCCCCCTCACCCCGCCCGCGCGCCCGGCCGCCGGGTCCGTCGTTCGTCCGCCCGTCGTCGCTCCACACCCCGTGTATCCCGTTCACCCCTTTTCACTCCCACCCCCACCCGCGATCCCCCCGGACCGACCCCCAGTCCATCCCTCATTTTTCCCTCGGGAGCCTTCGTGTTCGTCAACGCATCCATACGCCGCCCGGGCCGTAGCAGAACCCGGGCCTCCGCCGCCGCAGCAGTCGCCGCCTCGCTGGCCCTCGCGGGCTGCAGCGGCGGGGACAGCGGCTCCGGCGACGATACGGTGAAGGTCGGCCTGCTGGCGTCCCTCTCGGGTACGTACGAGCCCGTGGGCACCGACCTGCGCAACGGCTTCCAGCTCTACCTGGACACCCACGACGGCAAGCTGGGCGGGCGCGAGGTCGAACTCTCGGTGGGCGACGAGGGGGACGGCCCGCCCACCGCGGTGCCCTCGGCCACCAAGCTGGTGAAGAAGGACCGGGTCGACGTGATGACCGGCATCGTCGCCAACGGCTCGTACAACGCCGTGCTGCCGATGCTGGAGCAGAACAAGATCCCGCTGGTCAGCTCCAACGGCCGCCCGGAGCTGAAGGACGTCTCCCGCGTCTGGCACACGTCCTTCCTCTCGAAGGACATGGGCACCGCCATCGCCCCGTACGTGAAGGAGGAGGTCGACGGCCCGGTCTACGCCATCGGCCCGGACTACCAGGGCGGCTACGACCAGGTCGGCGGCTTCACCGACACGTTCGACGAGATCGGCGGCGAGCTGGCCAACCCGGACGGCGAGACCGCCTGGACGCCGTTCCCCGACACCACCAACTTCACCCCGTACTTCGCCGAGATCGCCCGGTCCGACGCCAAGGCGGTGTACACCTTCTACGCCGGCAAGGCGGCGATCGACTTCGTCAAGCAGTACGCCCAGTCGGACATCGCCGACCTGCCGCTGTACGCCTCCGGCGCGCTGACCGAGGGCACCCTCCTCAACGCCCAGGGTGACGCGGCCGAAGGCATCCAGTCCGTCTTCAACTACGTGCCCGACCTGGACAACGACGCCAACCGGAAGTTCGTCTCCGACTGGACCGCCAAGCACGACACGCCGCCCACCGAGTACGCCATGGCCTCGTACGACGCCGCCCACGTGCTCGACATGGCGATCGCCGACGCCGCCGAGAAGGGCGAGGTGAACTCGGAGACCATCAACGAGGCCCTCGGCGGCCTCGGCCAGATCGACAGCCCGCGCGGCTCCTGGGAGTTCGGCAAGAAGTCGCACGCGCCGGTGCAGAAGTGGTACCTGCGCGAGGTCCGCAAGGACGGCGAGCAACTCTCCAACGTCACGGTCCAGGACCTGGCCACGCTCGGCGACTGACATGGGGGCACTCGATGCCCAGCTCGTGCCGGCGGTCGACGGCGTCGCCTACGGGCTGCTGCTGTTCGTCGTCGCCGCCGGCCTGAGCCTGGCGTTCGGCACCGCCGGCGTGCTCAACCTGGCGCACGGCACGCTGTACGCGGTCGGCGCCTACACCGGCGCCGAGCTGAGCGACGGCACCTGGGGCGGCCTGGCCCTCGGCCTGGTCGCCGGCACCGCTGCCGCCTGCGCGGCGGGCGCGGTGCTGTCGGCGGCGACGGCGCCACTCGCCCGCCGGGGGCATCTCGACCAGGCGCTGCTGACGTTCGGGCTCGCGCTCATCGGCGGCAACCTGCTCGTCGAGGGGTTCGGCGCGGACGAGATGCCCGTACGCGTCCCGGAGGCGCTGGACACCTCCGTCGACCTCCTCGGCCACCGCTACCCCGCCTACCGGCTCGGGTTCATCGTCATGGCCGTGGTCCTCGCCGCCGCCGGCACCTGGGTGCTCACCCGCACCCGCGCGGGCGCCGCCGTACGGGCCGCGGCCGACGACCCCGAGATGCTGGCC
>NZ_JACBXC010000878.1 GCF_013870535.1 Streptomyces phytophilus
CGCGCGGTCGGTCGCCGTGGTGGCGCCCTCAATGGCCCTGGAGACGTTCGGCCTGGTGGTCGTGGAGGCGATGGCCGCGGGGGTCCCGGCCGTCGCCGCCGGCCACGCCGCCTTCGTCGAACTCGTCGAGGACGGGGTGACCGGCCTGCTGCACCGGCCGGGCGACCCCGCCTCGCTCGCGTCCTGCCTGCGCCGGATCACCGCGGACCCGGCGCGCGGCCGGGAGATGGGCCGGGCGGCCCGGCGCAGTTACGAACGGGGCTTCAGCCCGGCGGTCGGGCTGAAGCGCCTGGTGGAGGAGTACGGCACCGCGATCGCGGGCCGGTCAGCGCCGACTCACGGCGGGGACACCCGCCCGGGCAGGGGGGATGGGGACAGCAGATGACACGATGCCGACTGTGCGGCTCGGAAGCGATGGAGAGCGTCGTCGACCTCGGGGCGACGCCACCGTGTGAGAGCTTCCTCGCCGCGGACCAACTCGACCGGCCGGAACCGGCGTACCCGCTGCACCTGCGGGTCTGCACCGACTGCTGGCTGGCGCAGCTTCCGCCGCTGGTCACGCCGGAGGAGACGTTCGAGGAGTACGCGTACTTCTCGTCGTACTCGACCTCCTGGGTGGAGCACGCGCGCACGTTCGTCGACGGTGCCGTACGGCGGCTGGGCCTCGGCTCCGGGGACGGCGGCGCCTTCGTGGTCGAGGTCGCGAGCAACGACGGCTACCTGCTGAAGCACGTGGTGGACCGCGGCATCCGCTGCCTGGGGATCGAGCCGTCGGTGAACGTCGGCGCCGCGGCGCGCGACGCCGGCGTGCCCACGCTCACGGCGTTCCTCGACCCCGCCACGGGCGCCGCCGTCCGCGCCGAGCACGGCCCGGCGGACCTGGTCGCGGCCAACAACGTGTACGCGCACATTCCCGACGTCACCGGGTTCACCCGGGGACTGCGCGCCCTGGTCGCCGACGACGGCTGGGTCACCATCGAGGTGCAGCACCTGCTGACCCTCATCGAGCAGAACCAGTACGACACGATCTACCACGAGCACTTCCAGTACTACACGGTCGCCTCCGCGATCCGGGCGCTGGCCAGCGGCGGACTCGCCCTCGTGGACGTCGAGTCGCTGCCCACGCACGGCGGCTCCCTGCGGCTGTGGGCCCGCCCGGCCGAGGCCGCCGGAGAGCCGACCCGCCGGGTGGCCGACGTCCTGGCCCGGGAGAAGGCCGCAGGGTTGCGGGAGCTGTCCGGGTACACCGGCTTCTCCGCCCGGGTGGCCAAGGTGCGCCGGGACCTGCTGCGGTTCCTCATCGACGCGGCGGAGCGCGGCGAGACGGTGGCCGGCTACGGCGCCCCCGGCAAGGGCAACACCCTGCTCAACCACTGCGGCATCCGGCCCGACCTGCTCCCGTACACGGTCGACCGCAACCCCTACAAGCACGGCAGGTTCACCCCGGGCACCCGCATCCCGGTCCTGCCGCCCGAGCGGATCGCCGCCGACCGGCCCGACTACGTGCTCGTCCTCCCCTGGAACCTGCGGGCGGAGCTGACGGAGCAGCTGTCCTTCGTGCACGCCTGGGGCGGCCGGCTGGTCTTCCCCATCCCGGAACTGAGTGTTGTCGAGGTAAAGCCATGAAGGTCGTACTGTTCTGCGGCGGCTACGGGCTGCGCATGCGCAGCGGCGCCGCCGACGACATGCCCAAGCCGATGGCGATGGTCGGCCCCCGCCCGCTGATCTGGCACGTCATGCGCTACTACGCGCACTACGGGCACACGGAGTTCATCCTGTGCCTCGGCTACGGGGCGCACCACATCAAGGACTTCTTCCTCCACTACGAGGAGACGACGTCCAACGACTTCGTGCTGCGCAACGGGCGGACCGAGCTGCTGTCCACCGACATCGCCTCCTGGACGATCACGTTCGCCCAGACCGGCATCGAGTCGCCCATCGGCGAGCGGCTGCGCCGGGTGCGCCACCACCTCGGCGGCGACGAGATGTTCCTCGCCAACTACGCCGACGTGCTCACCGACGCCCCGCTGCCGGAGATGATCGAGAGGTTCGCCCGGCGCGACGCCGGCGCGTCGATGCTGGTGGTGCCGCCCCAGTCCTCCTTCCACTGCGTGGAGCTGGGCGAGGACGGCCTGGTGGGCGGCATCACCGCGGTGAGCGAACTGCCGCTGTGGGAGAACGGCGGCTACTTCGTGCTCCGCCAGGAGGTCTTCGACCACATCCCGGAGAACGGGGACCTGGTCGCGGACGGCTGCGCCCGGCTGGCCAAGCGCGGCCGGCTGGTGGCGTACCGGCACCGCGGCTTCTGGAAACCGACCGACACCGTGAAGGAGCGGGCGGCGCTCGACGCCGCCTACGCCCGCGGCGACCGCTCGTGGGCCGTGTGGGAACGCGGCGCCGCGGGCCGGGCACACGCGGTCGGCAGCGGCAGGGGCGTCGGCGCCCCGGCGGGGACCGCGTGATCCGGCTCGGGGCCGGGCCTCCCGACCGGATCGTCGCCGTGGGCGCGCACTGCGACGACATCGCCATCGGCGCGGGCGGCACCCTTCTGACGATGTGCCTCGCGCGGCCGGGTCTCCGCGTCGACGCCCTGGTGCTCACCGGCGG
>NZ_JACBXC010000879.1 GCF_013870535.1 Streptomyces phytophilus
AGCCAGCGGGAGCACTGCGCCGCCCCCGCGCCCACTTCCAGCACCGCGCGCCCCGTCAGGGAACCGGCCGGTCCGAGCAGCCGCGCCTCCGCCTCGTCCAGGCCCTCGGGGCCCCAGAGGAAGCGTGCGCCGTCGGCGCCGCCGAGGAAGCCGCCGTGTTCGCGCTGGTAGTCGTCGGCGTTGCGGTCCCACCAACCACGGCTCGCCAGGCGGGTTTCCCGTGCGGGGACGGGGCGTCGGGTAGCCTCTGCCGGAACATCAGCATCAGCGGCCCCTTCGGCACCTTCGGCACCGTTTTCGTACTCGTGGACCATCGGCCGGACCCGTCGTAGTACCTTCCTGCCACGCGCGAGAGTGACGGAGCGCCACTACTGCCGGGTATGGGGCGGCATGCCCCAGGTGCACTCTTCGCGCATTGACCATGCCCGGCTGCCCCCGTATGCTACAAGTTGCGCTGCGGGCCTGCGCGCCTCGGACGGAGCAGGCCGCGCTCGCATCGGTTGTATGTCCCCTCGGTTCACGAGGCGCTGCCGGACTCCCCCTGGGGGGTCGGGAAAGCGCCTCTTAGGCTGTCCGGCTTCGGCGGTGCGATCACAGGGCTCTCGGCGTGGAGTGACGACGACTCAACTTGCCCGTACCGGAGCCCAATCCCACATGACGAGCAGCACCGAGAACACCGCGGCCGCCCCGACGCAGGTCGCGGTCAACGACATCGGTTCCGAGGAAGCCTTCCTCGCCGCGATCGACGAGACGATCAAGTACTTCAACGACGGCGACATCGTCGACGGCGTCATCGTGAAGGTCGACCGGGACGAGGTCCTGCTCGACATCGGCTACAAGACCGAGGGTGTCATCCCTTCCCGGGAACTCTCGATCAAGCACGACGTCGACCCGAACGAGGTCGTCGCCGTCGGCGACGAGATCGAGGCCCTTGTCCTCCAGAAGGAGGACAAGGAAGGCCGGCTGATCCTCTCGAAGAAGCGCGCGCAGTACGAGCGTGCGTGGGGCACCATCGAGAAGATCAAGGAAGAGGACGGCATCGTCACCGGTACCGTCATCGAGGTCGTCAAGGGCGGTCTCATCCTCGACATCGGCCTGCGGGGCTTCCTGCCCGCATCGCTGGTCGAAATGCGCCGCGTGCGCGACCTGCAGCCCTATGTCGGCAAGGAGCTCGAAGCCAAGATCATCGAGCTGGACAAGAACCGGAACAACGTGGTTCTGTCCCGCCGTGCCTGGCTGGAGCAGACCCAGTCCGAGGTCCGGCAGACCTTCCTCACCACCCTCCAGAAGGGCCAGGTGCGATCGGGTGTGGTCTCCTCGATCGTCAACTTCGGCGCCTTCGTGGACCTGGGCGGTGTGGACGGCCTGGTGCACGTGTCCGAGCTGTCCTGGAAGCACATCGACCACCCCTCCGAGGTGGTCGAGGTCGGCCAGGAGGTCACGGTCGAGGTCCTGGACGTCGACATGGACCGCGAGCGCGTCTCGCTGTCCCTGAAGGCGACCCAGGAAGACCCGTGGCAGCAGTTCGCGCGCACGCACCAGATCGGTCAGGTCGTGCCCGGCAAGGTCACGAAGCTGGTGCCGTTCGGCGCGTTCGTCCGAGTCGACGAGGGCATCGAGGGCCTGGTCCACATCTCCGAGCTGGCCGAGCGCCACGTGGAGATCCCGGAGCAGGTCGTCCAGGTCGGCGACGAGATCTTCGTCAAGGTCATCGACATCGACCTGGAGCGTCGCCGCATCAGCCTCTCGCTGAAGCAGGCGAACGAGACCTTCGGTCCCGACCCGATGGCCGTCGACTTCGACCCGACGCTCTACGGCATGGCCGCCTCGTACGACGACCAGGGGAACTACATCTACCCCGAGGGCTTCGACCCGGAGACCAACGAGTGGCTCGACGGGTACGAGAAGCAGCGCGAGGAGTGGGAGGGCCAGTACGCCGAGGCCCACACCCGCTTCGAGCAGCACCAGGCGCAGGTCGTCAAGTCCCGCGAGGCCGACGCCCAGGCGGCGGCCGAGTCGGGCGACTCGGCGCCGGCTCCGTCCGGTGGCGGTTCGTACTCCTCCGAGGGTGCGGACGACTCCGGTGCGCTGGCCTCGGACGAGGCGCTGGCGGCGCTCCGCGAGAAGCTGGCCGGCGGCCAGAGCTGACCGCGGGCCGGATCGCGTAGCGGTCGGACGCGGCACGACAGACGGAAGCCCGTCGTCCCTTCCGGGGCGGCGGGCTTCCGCTGTGTGCCCGTACGCGGGCCTCCCGGCGGGGCTTGCGGGGCCCGCGGGCCTTCGTTCCGGGCGTGCGCCCCGGGCACGTACGCTGGGGTCATGCCCCTGCCCGTACGCCAGCTCCGCCTGCCCCAGGGCCGTGCGGCGGATACCGCCCTCGCGGCCGGGACGGGTGTGCTCGTGGCGCTGGGCACGGTGCAGGCGTTCGTCGGCGAGCGCAAGGAGTCGTGGGCGACGACGGCGGCGGGCTGGGCGCTGATCGTGCTCGCGTCCGGGGCGCTGTACTTCGCGCGCCGCCGTCCGGTCGCCGTGGCCGGGTTCGTCATCCCGCTCGTCGGCGTCTACTACGTGAGCAGCGCGTACGACGGACCGGTGTTCGTCGTGC